>CAZHAO010000016.1:0-11323 GCA_964530375.1 uncultured Methanotrichaceae archaeon | reverse complement strand
TCAACGGTGCCGAGTTCGGCCCTCTCGAAAACAAGGTCAACGTCACCGGCGTCCCCCCGACGGGAACTAACGTCACGGCTAACGATACCGAGACGGTCGGGGCGATACCGTCCGGCATATCGGTGAACAAGACCGTCTCGCCCTCGACGGGAGCACCTTCGACGAACGTCACCTTCGTCATCAACGTCACCAACACCGGCGGAGTCGACCTCGATCCGGTGATAGTAGTCGACACCCTGCCCGCAGGTCTCAACTACGTCTCCGACAACCGGTCCGGATCTAGCGACGGTCAGAACGTCACCTGGACTTTGCCGAGGCTGAACGTCTCCGAATCGACCTTCATCGAGCTTCTGGCCCACATCAACGGTGCCGAGTTCGGCCCTCTCGAAAACAAGGTCAACGTCACCGGCGTCCCTCCGACGGGAACTAACGTCACCGACGAGGACAGCGAGATCGTCACCGCCATATATGCCGCCATATCAGTTCGCAAGAGCGTGGACATCCCCCAGGGGGAGGTCTGCACCAACGTTAACTTCACCATATTCGTCAACAACACCGGAAACGCCCGCCTCGATCCGGTCGTTGTGACAGACACTTTGCCTTTGGGCCTCGAATACGTCAGCTCGACTCCACCGGGAGCCCAGTCAGGAAACACCACCATCTGGAACCTGGGGGGAATGGACGCCGGAGAGATGAGGATCGTCTATCTTGTAGCCCACATCAACGGCGCCGCCTTCGGCAACCTGGCGAATCTGGTCGAGGTGGTGGGGAAGCCCGAACGCGGCGACAACGTCACCGACAACGATACCGAGAACGTCACAGCCCTGGGAGCCGAGATCGACGTAGAGAAGACCGTGGACATCCCCGTGGGGTCGGCCAGCACTCGCGTCAACTTCACCATCCTGGTGAACAACACCGGAAAGGTGGCGCTGGACCCGGTGATGGTGACCGATACTCTGCCTTCCGGCCTCGACGAGCCTGTCCCAAGCGACGGAGGCTCGGTCACCGGGAACGTCGTCACCTGGAACATCGGAAGACTGAACGTCGGAGACGTCCGAACCCTCTGGCTTGCGGCCCACATCAACGGCTCATCCGTCGGCAACCTCACAAACCGCGTCGAGGTAGAAGGCGATCCTGAGTTAGGCGAGAACGTCACCGACAACGACTCTGTAAACGTCACCGCCCTCGATGCGAAGATCGACGTCGATAAAAGCGTGGACATACCGATCGGGTCGGTCAGCACCAGGGTCAACTTCACCATCGAAGTAACCAACACTGGCAACGCCGATCTGGACCCCGTCATCGTCACCGACACCCTCCCTCCGGGCCTTGATAATGCAACCTCCACTCACGGCGGCACCGAATCCAACGGCGTCATCACCTGGAACCTGGGCAGGTTGAACGCCAGCGATTCAGTAACCCTCCACATCGAGGCCCACATCAACGGTTCCGCCTTCGGCAACCTCATGAACCTGGTCGAAGTGGTGGGGAAGCCCGAGCACGGCGACAACGTCACCGACGCCGACTCGGAGAACGTGACCGCCCTGATGGCGGCTATCGATGTCGAAAAGAGCGTGGAAAACCCCGTGGCGAGGAACGGGACCAGAGTGAACTTCACCATCTTCGTCAACAATACCGGTGACGCCGATCTGGACCCCGTCGTCGTGACCGACAGACTTCCGTCTTGCTTTGAATACGACAGCTCAACTCCCAATGGAAGCGAATCGGGCGGTGTCGTCACCTGGAACCTCGGGAGGCTGAACAAGAGCGATTCGAGGAGCATATCGCTGATAGCTCTCGTCAACTGCCATGAGGCCGGAGTTGAAACAAACCTGGTGGAGGTCGTGGGGAAGCCCGAGCACGGCAACAACGTCACCGACAACGACACAGCAGATGTTACCACCATCTACGATCTCAACGTCACCAAGACCCCCGATAAAGACACCGTCCGACGAGGCGAGGAGATCACCTACACCATCAGGGTATGCAACGAGGGCGCCGACGCGTACAACGTCCTGATAAGGGACGTCTTCGACCGGCAGGTAGAGTTCGTCTCGATATCTTACTCCTGGATTGACATGGCTGCTCCCAGAATCGAGGAGATCGGCGAAGGGGTCGTCCTCGTCGACATGATACCCTCAGGAGGATGTATCGAGATCGTCTTCACCGTCAGGGTTCCAAAACAGGAGCTGAAGTTCGGCATGGATCAGGGCGTTTCAGGCACAGGCTTCGTAAACGTCAAGAACGACTACTCGACGACCCTCGAGCCCTACGTCATAACGAACAGGGTTGACGTCACGTTGAACGGCACCGCCGAGGTATTCTGGGACGATGCAAAAGTATCCGTCCTCGGCGAGCCCGGAACTGAGCTCTCAACAAGGGAGCACGGTAGCGGGTCTTACGAGAGCGAGGAGCTGGTGAGGCTCATAAGCGAGAACAAGTCGATCTCGATGGACAAAGACGTGGAAGCGACCTTTGGAACTACGACCCTGGGCCTCTACAACAACCGCACCTTGAACTACTCTTCAAGGTGGACCGAGGAGGCTAGGGCCAAGAACCGGATAACAGGAGCCTCCATGAGCGAGTCCTACCGGTACGCAACGCGCATCGACCGCGAGTCGAGCCTGGACGTCGACAAGAACGGCTCCACCTTGACGATCGATTCGGAGTTTGAGGGCGTGGGCCACATCGGCTTCCTGAAGAAAGACCCCGGCTCGAGAGCCGGGGGCACGCCGACCTTCGAGGCCCGGGAAGAGTATGCGGGAAGCTTCAAGGTTCTGGAGAAGGTGGACGAGTACGGATCGAGCGTCAGCTCCGATAAGTCGGCGTCAGGGTCGGGGCTTGTGGTCGTCGATAAGCGGCTCGGCGAGAGCCAGAGGTCCTACGAGTCGGGGACGGGCAGGTACGCCTCCGAGGAGCTGATCAGAACTAACACCAACTACATAGCGAAGGAGATAAGCCTCGAATATGCGCCCTCAAGCCTCAACCTCACCGGGACGAACGGCACAAAGATCAACTCGTCGATGAAGTGGAAGGAGGGGATGTACTCCAAGAACCCGAGGTCGAGCTACATCGGCGAGGAGTACACCTCCATCACCGAGCTGGACAAGGAGACGGTGGCTCGCGGCTTGAACGAGATGGATACGAGCGCGAACTTCTCGGGCCGGGCGAGGTTTAGGGCGGTCCTGAAGGACGAGGTCGACTTCGACGAAGAGTACGAGGGCGACTACTCCATCGAGCGGAGAGTCATCTTCACCGGCGTCGCCAAGTACGATCGGCCCCACCTGAACGTCACCAAGACCCTGGTGGGGAACGTAACCGAGGAGACCCTTCCGTGGGGCTACAACGAGACTCATCTCGAAGGCGCGACGAAGACGAGGAAGGTGGCGAACTACATCATCGCAATCGAGAACGACGGGAACAAGGCGCTGGGGCCGATATACGTCTACGACCTCTTCCCGCCGGGATCGGCCTACATCGAGGCCTCGCTCCGGCCGTCGGAGCTGACGGAGACCCGCGCCAACTGGACCCTTTTAAACCTCGGCATCGGTGACCGGGTGGCGATTTCGCTGAAGCTGGACGTGACCGGATATCATCCGAGCGAGCTCGTCAACAGGGTCGAGGTCTGCGGCGGGATCAACAACGGCGAAGAACTGGTCTGCGCCTCGAACTTCAGCGCTATCGAGGTCGGTTGGCTGACGTGCTGCACCGACGAGACATTGTCTGTGACGAAGACCGCAGAGGTCGATCCGGTCAACGATAGCGTCGTCAGGTACACGGTCGAGATCAGGAACGGGGAGGACGCGACCAGGGTGGCGACGGTGACAGATCGGCTGCCTGAAGGGATGAAGCTCCTTGAGTCGTCGGTCCCCTTCGCCTCCTACGACGGGGAGGTCGTCGTCTGGAACCTGGTCGAGATCCCGGCTTCCGGGACGGCCGCGATCGAGTTTTCGGCCCTGGCCCCCGGAGCTGGGAGGTTTGTCAACACCGTCATGGTTGACGCGCGGTCCGTCGACGGGCCCGTCGTCCAGCCCGTGTACGCCACCTGCGTCATCGATGTTGGATCTGTCGAAGAGTGCGGACCCGTATCCTGCGGGACCTGGCAGCCTCCGAACTGGGAGCTCGACCACGTCGGATACGAGCCGGACGATATCGCCTGCGAGGACCTGACCTGCACCAGCTGCGACGGGACGGACTCTCGCCTCGCTTCCTGAACGGGAGCAAGGCAACTCCATTTTCCGTCATCTTCAGCTGCCTTGCGATCATCTCGCGTTTGCGGACCGGCGCACCGCTCGATGATGCGTTTTTTTATAAAAGGAGAGGCCCGTTCAGACCGGCTCGGGCTTGTCGAGGAGCCCCCTCTTCTCCAGGATCGCGCCGGACCGCGCGTGGGGCCGCCTTGAGACCGAGTCGTTCGCCTTCTCCATCTCCCTCGCCTCGTCGGCGAGCCTTGCTGCGGCCCGCATCACCTCGTGGCCCGCGGCGGCGGCGAGGGCGATCCTATCCAGCTCTTTCAGCCTGAAGCAGGCGGCGGCGTCAATCCCCGCCACGGTCTGGGCCATGTAGAGGGCGCCGATCGCCTTGGCCCGAGCGTAGGGGTTTTTGAAGTTCATCCGCATAGCAGCATTCTCCGGGGTCGCGAGGATGGCGGGAAGCTTTGGTTCACCGGAGAGGATGCTGGCCATCGTCCTGTCCAGCTCCTCCTGGACGAGCCTGACGGACCCGCAGATGCTCAAGACCTTGAGGGCGTCGGAGTTGAAGAGGGCCATCTCCGCGGGGTCGAGGAACTCGCGCTTCGCCCCGATGAGGGGGTCGAAGGGGAGGATGATGTATCCGAACCCCTCGGCTTCCAGGGCCTCGCGGGCCTCCTTCTTGGAGGGGCCGTCGGAAATGATGACGGTGGGAAGGTCTCTGTAGATCTCTCTTGCCGCCGTGGGGCCTGGGGTGGCGGCGTTCGGACCCACCATCACCACCAGCCGGGGTCCCCAGCTCTTCAGCTCTGCTGACATCTCGGCCTCGTTCTTCGTCATCTTTGCTCCGAAGGAGAGGGCTCTGACCTCGATATCGGTCCTTTCGGCGATCTCGTCCAGCGCCAGGTCTGCGACCAGCGATGATGCGACGTTGCCGAGCTTGATAAACCCGATCTTGAACATGGCAATAACCTCCCCTGGGATGCCGCCCGGATAATAAAAGAGTTCCGATCTCTCGAATCTGGCAGAACTTCTTTATATCCCCCTCTCGTTTTGGGAAAAGATGCCCTTGAGATCTTGGATGATTCGTCCCTGGGGCGAGAACAGGTGGCTGGTCCTGGACGCCCTCGCCATCGTCACCGGCCTTGCGGGGGGTCTCGGGGCTGTGATCTTCAGAAGGCTGGCCGAGGCGGTCCACCACCATCTCTTCTTCGGCCAGGTCCTCGCCGCCCTTCCGGGAGGCGACGGAAGGCTAGCCTTCCTGCCGGTCCTGGGGGGGCTTGTTATCGGCCTTTCAATCCTGAGGTTAGCGCCCGAGGCGGGGGGAGGGGATCCCGGGGCTGATGGAGTCGCTCCACAAGCGAGGCGGCAGGATCAGGGCCCGGTCGGGGCCCGCCCTCCTCATCGCATCAACCGTCACCATCGGGAGCGGCGAGAGCGCCGGCCGGGACTCGCCCATCGGACAGATCGGGGCCTCCTTCGGGTCTCTCCTGGGGCAGAGGCCGACGCCATCATCGCCTACGAGATGGCGGCGGAGAGGGTGGGGAAGGAGTCCCAGAGATAGGAGGCAGGTCGTCGGATCAGCCGGATCTCCTCACGATTCTTCTATCCTTCACCCATTCACCGTTCTTCTATCCTCACCATCTCGCCGTCGGCGTCGACGGCCACGAAGGTGCCGTCTTCCAGGTCGAGGATCTCGGCGGGGACCCCGTCCACCAGGGGGATCCCGCTGATGATGGCGCCGACGGCGACGATCGGCTCAGACCTCAAGTTGATCATCGCCGCCGGGGCGACGCCCCTCTTCTTCAGCTGGTAGATGACGTAAGATCCGACTGTGGAGCCCTTGCCTCCGGGGAAGATCAGAACCTTGCCGGCGACCTCCTTTCCGAAGAGCTGATGTTTCGGGTCGACGACCTTTCCCGTCTCCGGGTCGACGGTGCCGAGGAACGATATCCGCTCCTTCGATACGAGGGCGGGGCCAGAGGCCCTTCCGCTCGATATCCTATGGCAGGAGATCTCCATTAAGAGACCCTCCTGGCGGCGGCCTTGCCGGTGGCGGCCCCGACGCACTCCTCTGCGCTCCCGTAGGCCGCCTTTATCTTGCAGAGGCCGGGGACGTAGGCGAGGGCCTTTCCTGAGTTGACCATCATCTTCTTGTATCGATCGCTGGCGGGCGAGACGACCATGCAGGTGTCGCAGAAGACCTTCGCCCCCGAGCCCTCGATCTTCTCTACGAGCCCGGGGCACCTCTCTGCGATCCCCCGGGCTGTGCAGATCCAGAGCTCCCTCTCGACTTTTTTCCCCGCGAGGAGCCTTGCGAGCTCTTCCAGCTCTTTTGGCGAAGAGTGGGGGCAGCCCACGGCCACGATCTCCACCTCATCGTCGGGTCCGTTCTCTTCGCGAACCGCCCGGAGATCTTCTGCTCCGAGAGGGATCTCCTCAGCCCCCTTCGGGGCCGGAGGCCCGTCCTTATCGAAGTAATATAGGGCCACAGAGCCGCTGGCGGCCATGGCGGCGCCGAGGGCCTTCAGCTCATCGACCTGCGGCCTTCTTCGAAAGTGAAAACGAGGGACCCCGTCGCCCACCTCTCTTCCGACGATGTAGCCCAGAAGGCCGAAGTCTGAGGCTTCCAGGTCGGCATCGACCGAGATTTTGATGGTTGGGACCCGGTTCTCCTCCAGGTGGTAGCCGTACCGGGGGGTCTTTCCCACCAGGGCCGCCGCCAGGGCCGATGGTCCCCCCTCCCGGTTGGTCTTCGCCCCGATGACGGAGTTTGCGAAGGAGACGGCGGAGGACTCGCTCCAGGCCAGGTGATCGCCCCTCCGGGCGCTGTCGGGCCTGATCGAGTAGGGGGTGCAGGTGCAGTCCGGCGAGATTCCGAGGCGCCTATAGGCGTCGACGATCTCGATCTGCTTTTTGGCGAAGTTCTCGTCGATTCCCATATCCCGCCAGCGGGAGAGGTCCATCCCGGCCGGGTTCAGGACGCTGGGGACGGCCACCCTTCCCCGGAGGTCGGATATCCACTCGAGCCCCGCCTCGCCGATCGTCTTGAAGGAGACCCCCGCCACCTGGACGCTTCGAACGGGGATCAGCCGGTCGGCGCCGTAGATGTCGCCGAGGGCCACCAGGATCTCCATAGCCCTCCTCAGGCTCTCACCCCTCTCCCCCTGGAGGGCCTCCTCCTCCTCTCGCGAAAGGTGCATATTCGTTCCTCGGCGCCGGAATATAAAAAGGCTGAGATCAAGTTTCAGATCAGTCTGCCGATGGGGTGGCCCGCGGCGGGCCAGATTTCGAGGTCTTTTGCCGCCTCGGAGACGAGGATGTCGGTCATCGCCGCCACAGGGAACGCCTCCCCGGCCCGCTCGATGGGGCCGTAGAGGACATAGTCTCCCCCCGCCAGGATCTCCAGGCCCGCGGAGGCGGCATCGCAGGCCTCCCTCGCACCTCTTTCTTTCGACCGGAGCCAGAGCCAGGAGGAGACGGCGTTGTGGATCCCCGAACCCGTTGGCAAACCGAACTTCGCCTTCGCGAGAACAGTGGACCGCAGCGATCTTCCGGCCCCGTCTCCCAGGGGGACGACGCCGGGGTCGATGAGGAGGTTATTCATTCCGAGGCTCTTGGCGATCTCGATCAGCCCTGCCCTCCGGCCAGCTCCGCCCTTTTCGAGGGCTTTTATCGTCCCCTCGACGCTGGAGTCGGCGGGGTTGAAGGCGAGGAGGATGGCGGAGTCTATCTCGGAATGGGCCAAAGCCTCCTCTTCCCGATCCGTCGTGGCAAGGCCGACGCTGTTGTAGATGCACCGATCGGCATAGCCGATCTCAGAGACGAGGTCCGCCATCTCGATCCTCGTCTCGGGGTCGGCGGAGTCGAGGATGATGGGGCCTGACCAGATGCTCTCGACGAAGTCGAGGTAGCGGCCGAAGGCCTCAGGGGTCCTGGCGTAGACGTGGAGGACGGCGGGGTTTCCCGTCTCCTCGGAGAGGGCGGTCTGCCTGCCGATGAGCGCCTCGGCCGCCTTCTCGTCGAAGATCCCTCGGTCCACGTCCTCCACGATCCCGTGCCCCTGGTAAAATATCGTACCGCAGAGGGCCGTGGGGTTTTCTCCCGGCTGGCCCCCGATCTTCACCCCGGCGACGTTCACCACCGACTGATCCCTCGCAAACCTGAACAAATCCACCGCCTCAAACAGCTCTTCAACTCTTCAAACCTTGAGTTTGTGCTCCCCGGTCAAAAAAGTTGGGATCGCCCCCACCATCGCGTTCTATGATGGCGAGGTTATCGCCTTCTTTCTCAGGAGCCGATTGTACTTGATCGCAAACCGGTGGGCTTCGTCCCTCATCTCCTGGACGAAGAGGGAGGCCTTATCGTCCCGTTTGATCGAGAGGGGCCGGAGGCGGCCGGGGACGTAGATCTCCTCCTCCCTCTTGGCGATGGAGATGATGGGGATGTTGAGGCCGAGCTCCCGGAGCTCCCGGGATGCGGCCCAGAGCTGCCCCTTCCCTCCATCGATGACGATGAGGTCTGGCATCTCCCCCGCCTCCTCTTTCTGCCGCAGGTAGCGCCTTTTTACGATCTCGCCGATGGAGGCGAAGTCGTCGATCCCGTCGACGGTCCTCAGCTTGAAGCGGCGGTAGCCCTTTTTGTCCGGCCTTCCGCCCCGGAACTGGACCATCGACCCGACGGCGAAGCTTCCCGCCAGGTGGGAGACGTCGAAGACCTCGATGACGTTCGGCGCTCCCGGGAGGGAGAGGGCCTCCTGGAGGGCGACGAGCTTCTTTCTCTCGCCGAAGAATCGGATCTCGACGTTCTTCTGAGCCAGCTCCAGAAGCTTCCTCTTCTCTCCCTGCTTTGGTACCGTCGCCCGGACCCTTCTTCCCTTGACAAAAGATAGAAAATCGACGATGGGCTCGTCGAGGGCTTCGCCCAAAATCAGCTCCTCTGGGGGCTCGTTCTCAGAGTAGTACTGGACGAGAAACTCCTCCAGGAAGCTCTCGCCGCCGGGGAAGACAAACTCCTCTTTCCCCTCCAGGGTTCCACGATAGACCTTGAAGAGCATCAGGTATACGCTCTCGCCGTCGACGACGTAGCTCAGGACGTCCTCGTCGAACCTCTTTTTCCTCTCGATCTGCTGGCGGTCCTGGAGGCCTTCGAGGGCCCTGATCTCGTCGCGAAGCTCCATCGCCCGCTCAAACTCCTCCTTTCTCGCTAGAGCGGTCATCTCCTTCTTCAGCGAGCCGATCAGCTCTCCGGTCTTCCCCTTCAAGACCGCCTCGGCCCGGCTCACCCTTTCTTGGTAGTCGACAGGCGAGATCTTTCCGATGCAGGGGCCGGAGCAGGCTCCCATGGAGTAGCGGAGGCACGCCCTCTTCGGGAGCCTCCTGCAGGTCCGAAGGCCGAAGGCCTGCCGGATGACGGAGAAGACGAGGTCCCTCTCCCTCGCGGAGACGAAGGGGCCGAAGAAGCTGCCCTCGCCCGCCCGTTTCCGGGAGAGGTGGATTCGCGGGAACTCCTCGTCGGTGAGGTGGATGGAGGCGTATCGCGACGAGTCCTTCAGCTTGACGTTGTACTTGGGCCAGTGCTTTTTGATCAGGGCGTTCTCCAGCAGCAGAGCCTCGACCTCGCTCTCGGTGACGATGAAGTCGAGGTTTTGAGCGGCAGAGACGAGGGCCGAGGTCTTGGGGTCTGTCTCCCTCTTCTGGAAGTAGCTTGCGACGCGCTTTTTAAGGTCCTTCGCCTTTCCGACGTAGATGACGGCTCCCTCGCCGTCTTTGAAGAGGTAGCAGCCGGGAAGGTGGGGGAGGGGTTCAGGGTCGATCATGGCGGAGGGGCCTCGGTTGGAAGTCCGACGAATGCTGTCTGGTATGCCTTAAGGGGCTTTGACGTATAATCACGGCAAAAATGATCATCAGGGGAGAAGTTAAACCCTTTTCTCTCGGCTCACATGACTTCATCGGCTGGAACTTAAGATTTTATAGGTTTGGAAGACATCCAGATACGGCGTACCGCTGACGAACCTTGAGACTCCTGGTCGGATAAAGCACACCTTTTAAGCTAGGCGCTATTTTGATCCTTCGGGTGAGGATAGGTATAACTTATCCCAGAAAATGCGTTTCTCCAGAAGAGATAGCCTTCCAGCGCCATAGCGCTTAACACGTTTTTTAAATTTGAAGAACTCTATAACTCCCTCAAACCTCAGTCGGGCATTTTTCGTTCTTCTTACATAGAATACCAGGACCAGTATCGCTGAAAGATCAAAGAATAAAAGCAGGGGAAATGCCAGAATTAACTGGGAGTTCGATAAATTTCTATAAAATGTTAGATACTTATTTCTGACATCCATCACCCGCTTTCTGTCTGAAATCTTCCTGCTCGTCATCTGGCCTTTATGATATACGATAGATTTTGGCGAGTATATCAGTTTATAACCTTTATTTATGAGTCTCCACGAGAGATCAATATCCTCGTAGTAGGCGAAGTATTCAGGGCAGAGGAACTCCTCCAGGTCATCTATCACCTCTTTTTTCATCATAAAAGCTGCACCAGAGATGATATGAGTCTCGTCGATCCCGTACTCCACCTTGTTTGATGCCCACGTTTGGCCGAATATGTTCAGTTTGCCGTCTCCGCCGTATTCAACCTCGTCTCTATCTCCGTAGGTTATTACGGTGGAGTTGGTGGCTCCGATCTTCCCGTCCATCGTAAGGAACGGCTTTACAAGCTCATCCAGCCATCTCCGGTCTACGACGGTGTCGTTGTTCAGGAAGGCGATATATTCACCAGACGCGAATCTTATCCCCTCGCCCATGCCCGCGGCGAAACCGAGGTTTTCCGAGTTTTGAACTAAAATGACCCCTGGAAACCTCGCCTTCACCGCCTCCTGAGATCCGTCCGTAGAGCCGTTATCTACTACGATTATCTCGTAATTCGGATAGGTCAAATTTTCCAGGGATTCGATGCACTCCATGGTATCTTCGAGCCCGTTCCAGTTCAAGGTTATTATGGAAATCTTCGGATAATTCCCATCCAATATGAATTTTTTTACACATAATAAGTAACCAACTTTCGAGTAGATGTTCCACAGATTTTTAGGAATTTTCGGTAGTTTAGAAATAATATTCGTCAATCTTGTGGGT
>CAZHAO010000015.1:0-16666 GCA_964530375.1 uncultured Methanotrichaceae archaeon | reverse complement strand
CATTGAACGACTCAGAGATCCGTTCTGCAGCTGCACAGGCACTCGGCAAAATCGGAGATCCGAAGGCTGTTGTTCCGCTGATCAAGACATTAAACGACTCGAACAGCTTTGTTCGATACGAAGCTATTAGGGCTCTTAGTAAGATTGGCGAGCCTTCTATTAATCCCTTGATCTCAGCATTGAACGATTCGAATAGCAGTATCCGAGCTGGGGCTGCAGCGGCGCTCGGCTTGATGGCCGATCCACTAGCCGTCGATCCACTCATTCTGGCCTTGAACGACTCAAATTACAAAGTTAGAATGCATGCTGCCGATTCGCTCGGCCTTATTGGCGACTCACGAGCCGTTGATCCTCTTATCCTGGCGTTGAACGATTCCGATGAATATGTTCGAAGCAACGCTGCACGAGCTCTCGGCAATATAGGCGACCGTCGTGCAGTCGATCCACTTTTATTGACGATAAACGACTCAAATAGCTATGTCCGAGATGGGGCTACTGGGGCGCTCGGCCAAATTGGCGATCCACGAGCTTTTGACCCCCTTATCCTGGCATTAAACGACTCGGATATCGGTGTCCGACAAGAGGCGGCAAGGGCGCTCGGTAAAATAGGCGATCCGCGAGCCGTCGATCCTCTAATCCAGTCATTGGACCACTCGGATTGGTACGTTCGCATGCTGTCTGCATGGGCGCTAGGCGAGATTGGTGACCCACGAGCTGTTGAGCCTTTGATCCATGCGTTAAACGATTCAGAAGGCGAAGTCCGAGAAAAGGCTGCAGGGGCGCTAGGGGAGATAGGTGATGTTCGAGCCGTCGATCCCCTAATCCAGGCATTGAAAAACTCGGATACCAGGGCTTTCTTAGGAGCAAAGACAGCTCGACTATCGGATCGAACGGCATGGGCGATCGGCAAGATCGGGGAACCATCTGTCCTCCCCTTGATTCATGCATTGAACGCGACGGATGGCAATATCCGAAGTGGGGCTGCAGAAGCTCTCGGTTACATAGCCGACCCTCGTGCTGTCGATCCTCTTATTCTGTCGTTGAACGACTCAGATAGCCAAGTCCGAATGTATGCTGCAGATTCGCTCGGCCTTATTGGCGACTCACGAGCCGTTTATCCCCTTAACCTGGCGTTAAACGATTCCGATAGCGAAGTCCGGAAGCGGACAGCATGGGCGCTCAGCGAGATAGGCGATTCAAGAGCGGTCGACCCTCTAATCAATAGTCTCAAGGATAATGACAGCATGGTTCGGCTAGCTGCTGCCATCGCTCTCAGGAAGATCCGTGATCCCAGATCGATCGATCCTTTCATTGAGGTCCTAAATGACGATGACGATTGGCTGGTTCGAAGATGGGCTGCTTTATCCCTTGGTGATATTGGTGATCCGAAAGCCGTCGATTCCCTCGTCGGGGCTCTAAATGATTCGGACGAAAACGTCAGAGCCGCTGCGTCAGAGGCTCTCGGCAAGATCGGCGACTCCAGGGCCGTCGATCCTCTCACTCAGGTACTCAAGGATAGGAAACATATGGTCTGGCTGATTGCCGCGAGTTCATTAGTTAAACTGGGAGAGACAGAGTATTTCGACCAGATCTTACTGGATCTCAAGGATGATGACGAAGATATCCGAGCGGTGGTAGCGTTCGACCTAGGTGAAATTGGCGATTTGAGGGCAGTCGATCCGCTCATTGAAGCCCTGGAAGATGAGGACTCTGATGTAAGAGCAAAGGCCTCAGAATCCCTTGGCAAAATCGGCGATCATAGAGCGTTTCATCCCTTAGTTGAGACTCTCGTTGATGAGAACTCGAATGTCCGATCAAAAGCTTTTGAAGCTCTAGAGGCGCTTGGTGAGACAACAAATCAGAATGCCATAGATTTCCTGATTGATGCCCTCAAAGATTCTGATTCCCGCGCACAATTTGGGGCTGCGGAGGCTCTTGGCAAGATCGGCGATTCCCGGTCCGTCGATCCTTTAATTGATGCCCTTGAAGATGATGACTGGCAGGTCCGATTCGAGGCGGCGTGGGCTCTCGGCGAGATTGGAGATCCACGGGCCGTCGATCCTCTAATAGCGTCTCTGCAAGATACGCGATATAAGGTCAGAGCGATGGCAGCTGAGTCTCTCGGCAAGATTGGTGATCCCAGGGCAGTCGATCCGCTCATCGAGGTGTTCACGAACGATTACCCAAGGGTCCAGGCGAAGGCCGCCTGGGCTCTCGAAAAACTGGGTCATCCCCAGACCAGTTGATCCGATCATTGAGGCCCTCAAGGATGAAGACCAGTGCGATGGCGCAAAGATCAGGAACTCCAGAGCCGTCAATCTACTCATCTGGGCTCTTGAGGACGAGGCCGGAAAGATGATTTCGAAAAAAAGATCCCTCGACACCAGCCCGTCAGGGATCTGGTTTCGCTGGAACAAGAAGAACAGCTACAGCATCGCCGCCCTTCTGCCCCTGGTAAAGGGCGCGGGCCTCGCCGACCGCCCCCGGGACGGCATCATGCTCTACAGCTTCGCATCGGCCCAGGCCCAGGAGGTCTATCGGGAGGTCAGAGCCGCCAAGGTCGAAGCGGTCTACATCGCCGGAGGCCCCCACCCCTCGGCCCGGCCAGAGGAGGCCCTCCGACGCTTCGACTACGTCGTCATCGGCGAGGGGGAGGAGACGCTCCCGGAGCTGATCGGGGTCATCAGGGGCGGGGGCGACCCGGACGCGGTTCGGGGCATCGCCTACAAACGAGATGGGGCGGTGCGAATAACACCGAAGCGAGAATATGTCGACCTCGATCTCTACCCGCCTTTCAGGCCGCCGATATTTTCGCCTCTGGAGATCAGCCGCGGCTGCCCCTGGGGGTGCGTCTACTGTCAGACCCCCTGCCTCTTCGGGAGGAGGATGCGCCACCGTTCGATCCCGACGATCTCGAGGTATGCCCGCTTTTACTCGGACCTGCGGTTCACATCGCCCAACGCCCTCGCCTACGGCTCCGACGGCCTCACCCCGAGGATCGACAAGGTGGAGCGGCTCCTGAAGTCGTTATCCGAGCTCGATAAGCCCATCTACTTCGGGACATTCCCCTCGGAGGTGAGGCCCGACTTCGTAACCGATGAGGCCCTCGACCTCGTTGTCAAGCACTGCAAGAACCGCCACCTCAGCATCGGGGGCCAGTCGGGGAGCGATCGAATATTGAAAAGCATCGGGAGAGGCCACGACGTCGAGGCGGTGAGACGGGCCTGCGACCTCTGCCTCGACCGGGGGATCGTCCCCAACGTCGACCTTATCGTCGGCCTTCCGGAAGAGACCCCGGAGGACCAGAGGCTGACCCTGGACCTGGCCCGAGAGGTCGTCGGGGGAGGCGGCCGGATCCGCGCCCACCATTTCATCCCCCTGCCGGGAACCCCCCTCGAAGACGCCCTGCCCGCGCCCCTCTCCGACGACGTTGCAAAAGAGATGGGAAAGCTCGCCCTGAGAGGGAAGGCGACGGGGAGGTGGGCCGCAGGCGGTCAAAGGTAAAAGCGCCTGAAGGGGAGCTTGTAGTCGTCCAATAGCTCGTACTTCACCGCGATCCTGTTCTCGTTCACCAGGATCTCCCTCACCGACTGGGCGAACATGTACCAGGCGTACCCCCGGTCCGGCACCCTCAGCTTGTCGGGAAGGCTTGACAAAAACTCCGTCTCGTTCAGGATGTAGGAGCGGAGCAGCTCGCTTCCCGAGGCGAAGAGGAAGGGAAAGCCCACCCGCTCCACCTCCTCTGCCATGCAGGGGTCTGTCAGCCTCAGCCTCTCCTTCAGATACTGGCGGTATTCATCTTCAGTGATCACAAGCTCTTTCAATTCGCTCAACGCCGTTCACCGGATTCGAGTCTTTCGATATATGAGATAAAAATTGCGGGGCGGGCTTCGCCGGCTATTCCACCGACACTTCCAGGTCCAGCCTCGATAGAGCTGCAGCCACGTCCTCGGCCATGGTGGCCCTCGTCTCGGGGTCGAGCTCCTTCGAGAGGACGACCCTGACCTTCTTCCCCTCGACCTCGATATCTTCGACCCTCTTCGCCGCCACGATGTTAAGCCCCTGGGCGGGATCGAGGACGCCGGTCATCATCCGTTTCACGAAGTCCTCATCGACGGCCCGTTTTCCAGCTTTCGCCTCGTACTTCATTATCGCCGCTTTGAGGCCGGAGGTGGCGAGCATGGCGCAGTGGACCTTGTGCTTGGGAAGGCCCCCCAGCTCCGCCACCACGTCCTTGAAGTGAACTTCTCTCGCCTCCTCTAGGGTCTTGCCTTTGGCGAGCTCTGTGGTGACGCTGGTGCTGGCGATGTTCGCTGCGCACCCGAAGCTCTCGAACTTGATATCCTCGATCACCTCGGTATCGGGGTTCACCTTCATGTAAAGCTGGACCATGTCGCCGCAGGCGGCGCTCCCCACCTTCGTCGTCACGTCAGCGTCCTCGATCCTTCCGGCGTTTCTCGGGTTTTTGAAGTGGTCCAGAACCTTTTCGGTATATCCAAGGTTTGTCATGATCAGGCCTCGACTTTTCCCTCCGACTTCGGCCTCGCCGGAGGGACGGGGTCGACGGGACAGGCGGCTATCTTCTCGACGAGCTTTGCCAGCACCTCCTTTCTCATCCCGCCGACGAACTTTATCGACCCCACCACCAGGTGGCCGCCGCCGCTGACGCCGCCCGCCTTGATCTCCTCCCGGAGCTCGCGAACCATCTTGGGTATGTTCATCCGGACGCCCCGGCTCCTCAATACGGCGAAGTCCGGGCCGTAGCCGATGGTCACCAGCGGCTTTCCGTCGAACTTCTTGCAGAGGAGGTCGTGGACCTCGCCCGAGGTCTTCCCCGGCGGCGGGAAGGTGAACTTGTGGGCGTAGTTCTCGACGTCCAAAACGTTCATCACCGCTCCGTTGGGGAGGGTCTGAGTCTTGACGTGGGCGAAGGAGGCCCGGAGCTGCTCGTCGATCGCCTCGTTCGCCTGCTCGCAGAGGAGCTGGACTATCTTCCTGTGCCGATCGAGCCTTCCGAGGCAGAGGATGTCGTTGACGAGCCCACGACCGTCGTTGAACCGCAGCCAAAATGCCTCGTAGTCGAGGGCGAGGGCGATCTTCTTCAGGTCGTCGATCGAAAACCGGTCCTCTACGAGCTTTATGTACCTCTCGGCCTCGGGGGCCTCGCTCCGATCGCCGACGGCTGAGACCGCCGGGAAGTGCTTGATCTTCTCCTCCACATCGGGGTTTATCATCCTCGCGATCTCCGTCGCCAACATCCCGGTGGTGATCCCGAAGTCGCCTCCCTGGTGGGCGGGGTTGACGTGGGCGATGAGGAACTTGTCTACGGCCTCGTCGGGGTGGTGGTGGTCGACGACGAGCATCTCCAGGCCGTAGATCTGGGCCTGTCTCATGGCGGGGACGTCCTCCTCGGTGGAGCCGTTGTCCATCAGGACGATGAGCGGCATCTTCTGGTCGTGGCGGGACTGGTCCTCCAGGGCGTAGGTGAGGTCCTTCGTAACGTCCTCCAGCTCGTAGAAGGGGGCCTTCGAGGGCGCTCGACGATAGTTGTAGTACTCGGCGTCGGATCCCCCCACCTCTCTGATCGGGGGGATTATGGCGGTCTCGATGGCGACCGCCGCGCTCATCCCGTCGGCGTCGGCGTGATGTCTCACCACGATCGGCTTCGACTTGAGGATCGCCCTCCGGATCTCCTTGGCCACCTCCCTCATCTTCGGCTTGAGCTTCGTTATGATCTCGCTCTCCACCAGGAGCGGCGGATCGAAGGGCTCGGCCCTCTCGTCGATGGCGTCCTCGATCCTGTCCTTGACGACGGAGGCCTCGCCTCCCCAAAGCTGCCTCATCGACCTGACCTCGATCTGGATCTGGCCGTTCCTTACGGAGACGTCGCCGATGGCCCTCACTATCATATCGGTGTCGATCTCGGGGTAGGCCCGGACTCCAGCCCTCTCGAAGGCGGCGCAGAAGACGAGGCCGCTATCGTCGGCGACGGTGAAGATGGTGGGGCCGCCGGTCTGCTTCACCTGGATCACCTCGCCCTCGACAGAGATCATCTTTCCGACGAAGCGTTGGAGGTCGCTCACCCTCGTCACAGGAAGCTCCTTTCTCACCTCCAGGGTGTGGTGCTCCCCCACCTCGACCGGCTCAAGCTCGATATTCCCGTTGGGGGCGACGTTTCTCACCCGGACGGTGATCTCCTCGCCCACCTCGGGCGTCCTCTTCAAAAACTTGTTGTGAGCCAGGCCCCGGACGTGGTCGTTCAGGTCCACGAAGGCCCCGAAGTTGGCGATCCCCGATACCTTCCCCTCGTAAACGTCTCCGATCACCAGGTCGGCTGTCTCGCAGGCCCTCTCCAGAACGTGGACTACGGGCTTTTTGGCGCAGCTGTTGCAAAGCTCGCTCCTGGTGGTGAGCTTGGCGCCGCAGATGGCGCAGAGGTACTCCCGGCCGAGGCCCCCGCACTCCGGGCAGGTCTCAGTGATGGGGATCTTCCCCTCGCCCTTGCAGACGGGACATTTGGTCGCCCCCTTGCTCACCAGGTCGTCGATCTCGCTGGCAGAGGCCTCGCCCAGGCTGACGGACTCGATCTTGCCGGTCCCCTTGCAGTTGGGACAGGCCTTCTCTCCGGTCGTCAGATAGCCCTTGCCCCCGCATTTCTCGCACAGGTTCATCCCTCTTGAGAAGACTGGCAAGGGATTTATCGGTTTTGGAGGGGACGGGGCCGGAGGGAGAGGGGATAAATAGCATCTCGCATCTCTCCCGGCCATGCGAGTTGCCGTCTTGCGCCTCGGCCACCGGCCGGAGCGGGACAAGAGGATCACCACCCACGTGGGCCTGGTGGCCCGAGCCTTCGGGGCCGATGAGATGCTCCTTGCCGGAAGGGACGATAAGCTGGTGTCCGGCCTTGAGGACGTCGTCGTGAGGTGGGGCGGCGGCTTTCGGGTGAGGCAGGTTTCCTGGAGGGGCGAGGCGATGCGGTGGAAGGAGGCCGGCGGCAGAATCGTCCACCTCACCATGTACGGGACGCCCCTATCCGAGTCCATCGGCGAGATCCGCAAATCCGAGGCGGTGATGGTGGTGGTGGGGGCGGAGAAGGTCCCTTCCGAGATCTACGAGATGGCGGACTGGAACGTCGCCGTCGGAAACCAGCCCCACTCGGAGGTGGCGGCCCTGGCGGTATTTCTTGACAGGCTCTTTTTGGGGGAGGAGCTGGACCGGGATTTTGAAGGAAAGATCGAGGTCGTCCCCAGCCCTCGATACAAGACCGTCATCGAAAGGCGAGGAGAAGATGAGGTCTGATCAAGTCCTGATCGTCGGCCAGAGCGTCCGGCACATCGCCTCCTCTGCAGCCCGGGCCGGGTTTGAGGTCGCAGCCGCCGACTGCTATAGAGATCTCGACCTCGCGGAGTCGGTCTCGAAGTCGTTTCTCCTCGAATGCGACCCTTCGATCCCGGGGGATCTCGCACGGTCCGCCGGGGAGCTGATACGAAGAACTATCGATGGCGGCTCCATCGACGCCGTCGTCCTGGGGCCGGGGGTCGAGGAGATGGAGGTCGAGGGGGTCAGAGTCCTGAACAACCCCCCGGAGAAGATGAGAGAGGTCTCAGACAAGCTCTGGCTCGCCCGCTGGCTCGAAAGAGAGGGCTATGCCTCGGTCCCAACCTGGCCCCTCGGCGAGGGGAGGGAGGGGAGCGAATTTCCCCTGATGGCCAAGCCCCGGAAGGGGGCGGGCGGCGCCGAGAACAGGCTCGTCTTCTCCGACGGGGACCTAGCCCTCCTGGAGGGGGATCTCATCGTCCAGGATTTTGTCGAAGGCATCCCCGCCAGCGTCTCGGTGATAGCGGACGGTGAGGATGCGGTGGCGATATCCGCAAACGAGCAGCTGATCGGGACCAGTTGGCTTGGAGGCAGCGGCTTTAGATACTGCGGGAACATCTCGCCCCTGGACCGCCCTCGATGCGACCTTGTTGTTGCAGATATGATCAGGATCGCTGAAGAGATCGCAGCCCAGCTCCATCTTGCGGGCTCCAACGGGGTCGACTTTATCCTCACAGAATCGGGACCCGTCGTCCTGGAGGTGAACCCGAGGTTTCAGGGGAGCCTCGACGCCGTGGAGATCTCCACGGGGATGAACCTCTTTCGGGCTCATCAGCTCTCTTTTGAGGGGCGCATCCCACGAAGGCCGAAGCCTCGCGGGTTTGGAGGGAGGGCGATCCTCTTCGCCAGGGACGACCTAAAAATAGAGGCGGACCTCCGGTCCGCGGGGAATTGGGTCGCAGACGTCCCGAGGCCGGTCTCCTTCGCGAAGCGAGGCGACCCCGTCGCGTCGATCAAAAGCTTCGGAAAAGAAAGAGGGGAAGCCCTGGACCTTCTCCGGCAGAGAAGCTCGATGATCTATGGGGCCCTTCGATAGCCCGTCGGGGCTCACCAGGACATGACCCGGTAGAGCCAGTGGGAGATCATGGTGATGAACTTCTCAAATCCGCTCCCCTTCTCCAGCTTCTCCCGATCCTTTTCGTTGTACTTTTTATCCTTCATCCAAGACATGATTTTTGGGTTGTCGATCTGGAGATATAATGATATCGGTCTCCATGATGCCGGCCTCGCCGGCGCTGCCGCGAAGATCCCGGGGACGAGATCTCTTGGAGGGCGAGATGGCCGGTTTAAAGACCGGCTGCAGTTTGAGCGGAGTCGGTGACGGAGACCGTCGCGGCCTCCTCGAAGAAAAGCCCGTCATCAAGGCCGGTCCGGGGAGCGGGCGAAGGCCGACCCGCGAGAAAAACCAAAATCTTTATGAGACATAAGAGAGGCTTTCAACCGAGGGATAAATATGGACATTGTAACTACGATCGAATACCTTCAGGCTCTGGTTGTGCTGGCGCTCTTCTTCGGAATTCTGGCGGCGGGGTTCAAGGTCTGGCGCTGGAACTACGCCTGACCCGCCCGAAAAAGCCGCTCGTCAACTCTTTTTGGCGTAAACGTAGCCCCATAGAGCGGCGGCTTTGGAGCCTTGGTCGGCCTTCAGCTGTACATCCCCGACCCCAGGACGACCACCTTCGTCCCCTGTAGATCGAGCTTTGAGCCCTGGCTGGAGCGTATCAAGACCGATGTTGAGCTGAACTTGTAGCCGCTGGCGTCCGCCGTTATCGAGTGCCATCCAGGACTCAGGGAGACCCAATAGCCTCCATCCTCGTCCGTCGATATCGAGAAGAGGCCGTCGATCCGGACCTTCGCCCCCGGTATCCCCGCCCCGACTTTATCGATGACCTTCCCCTCCAGCCAGCCGTATCCGTCCTGATCAGAACCGGCGGGATAAACCGCCCCTCCGATGGGATACCCCACCAGAATTCCCGCCGCTGAGACGGTTCCGGCCCAGACCCTGGCCGCGGACGGCGAGAAGGTGAACCCCTCGACCTCAGCGGTCACCGAATAGATCCCCGAGGGGACGTCCATCCCGTAATAGCCGAAGGCGTTCGTGGTGGAGGTGAAGACGCCCCCTTCTGCGCCGGAGATCCTGACCCTGGCTCCCGAGATCCCGTTGCCATAATCATCGATCACCCTGCCCACCAGGCCGTAAGATGTCGGATAGCCAGCGGGGTCTACGGCCACCTCCACGCTGTTGCTCCAGCTGCTGGTGTTGAACTGGTAATGATGGGCCTCCAAAGTCTCAGCATACCGATCCAGCCTGTACCATCCGGGCCTGACAAATCCCGGTGAGAAGAACCTGCTCCCCCTGTCGTAAAGGTTGAATATCCCCAAGTGGGCGACGTAGAGCCAGAGGGTGTAGGGCGCCCCGAGGCTCACCTGCCCGCTGGTGACGAGGAGGCCGCCGGACTGGAGATAGATCTGGTTTGGGCTCAGCACCTCGTCCCCCAACGAGAGGCCGAGGTCCGGAGCGAAGGGATCGGCGGAGATCAGCTGAGGCGAGTCGTAGCTCTCGGGAGAGTAGGGATCCCAGGCGGCCCTTCCGGGGAGGTAGTCCGCCTCCTGGCCGGGACCGTAAGGGTCCCATTCGGGCCTATCTGCTGCAAAGGGGTTTGGCAGATATTCCTGCTCGGCCTCTTCGAAATCAAGTCCGCTGGAGCCGTAGGCCGCCGCGAATACAACGCCCAACAAGGTACAGATCGATAATATGCTGATCAATTTCAAAGCTTCAACCTTCCCGAAGCAAAAGCGTTCGCGACGACTTAAAGATTGCGGGGTAAGAGATCCTGCCCCCGCCATCTTTCTGCAGTCGCCAAAACGCTTAAGTAAATTCAATTTCAACCGAACAAACAGAAATTTCAGAATAATCCGAACAGATCCAAAGGACGGTGTACGAGAGAGGACGATGAGGCGCCCTGAGCGGAACAATCCGGTGGTCATTCGAAAAATCATCCATCCATGAAAACGCTTAACTCGGAGCAGGTTTATCAGGGACCCGCAAGATCAAAAGGACTTATATATAGAACTGACAAACGGACATTATATTAAAATCGATATAGGTTGGAGGAGAGTCATGAACTACCTTAGGGCTGGAGGACTGCTTTGCCTGCTCCTGGTTGCCATGGCGGCAGTTCTGCCAATGGGGGCGTTGGCACAAGCGGGGGATGCTCCTGATGAAGCGGTCCCGCCGGGGGCCAAGGCATCGACCGGTGACGGCGCCAAAGGGGCGACGGAGGAGACGGCTGTCGAAGAGGTGGCCCCACCTGAGGCCGGCGGAGATGCACCAGTAGACGCTCCCATGGAGGGGACCGGCTCGGCGGCGGTGACAGAAGAGGCCGCCGTTGAGGAAGCCGCCGCTGCAGCCGCGGGCGAAGAGATGGTGGAATCGGAGGTTGCGGCCTCGGAAGAAGAGGAAGAAGTGGCGACCGAATCCACCACCGATCGGATTTGGCGAGAGGGCGAAAATCCGGCCGACTACACCTGGGACCCCCAGACCTTCTCGGGCTTCTTCTACGATCTCGATGACGACGTGGGGACTGAGACTCTCACCGTCCACCTGGGGGAGTCGGGCGACGGATACGATCGGTCCATCGAGGAGGGCGACCTGGAGTACGTAACCGAAGCCCAACCGATAAATTTCAAGTTCGGAAGATGGGGCGAATATCAGGTCATAGGATTCATGGCTCAGAAGTACTTCGCCGGATACATCGGGACGGACCCGGAGGTGGTGGACAAAGAGATCAGCCTCCTGGATGAAGAGGAGCTGCGCCAGGTTCTGATCGACGATGACGATGAGCGCACCGTCGACACCGGCTCGGTGCTGCCCCTGGAGGAGGGGTACGAGTTCCGGATCAAGGAGATCGACCTGGACGGGAACAAGGTCTGGCTCTCCCTAGCCAAAGACGGCGAGGAGGTGGACAGCAAGGTTATAGACCCGACGGACCTCGGGTCCTCGACCTACAAGTACGAGGTGGACCTGAGCGGTGAAGATCTGCCGCTGGTCATGCTCCACGTATCGAACATCTTCGCCGGAGCCGAGTCGAGCCTGGTCACCATCGACGGCATATTCCAGATCTCCGACAGTTACACCACCGTCGCCAGCGGCGACAAGTACGGAGATATGGAGGTCGACTCGATAACTGGCGACACCATCAGGATGGAAAACGACAACTCCATCACCCTCCGGAAGGGCAAGACCGTTCCGGTGATGGGGGACGTCAGCTTCCTGGTGGGCGACTCCGACGAGCTCCGGTTCGGTCCGACGGTGAAGAGGACGGGCAACTACGAGATCAGGGGGACGATCGTCGATCCGGCAGAATACGAGGAGTTCACCTGGACCCCCTACAACTTTGAGGGTTTCTACTACGACATCGACGACGACGTGGGGACCGAGGAGCTCGAGGCCAGGTTCACGGGAGACAAGATCGACGACGAAGATCTCAGATACAGTACTGTGCCCCAATTGGTGAGGTTCGAGTACGACCTCTGGGGCAGCTACAACGTCATAGGCTTCTTGGCCGAGAAGTACTTCGCCGGATACACCGACGATACAGAGTTCACCGACGAGTTCAGCGTCATAAACGAAGAGGAGCTGAGGAAGGTCCTGATGGACGACGACGAGTCCTATACGGTCCGGAGCGGCGCCACCTTCCCGCTTAAGGAGGGGTACGAGCTTCGGATAAAGGAGGTCGACCTGGACGGAAACAAGGTCTATCTCTCCATCACCAAGGACGGCGAGGAGGTCGACAGCAAGGTCGTCGAGCCCGGAAGCGACGTCTCCAGCTCCACCTTCACCTACAACGATGAGATCGGGAGCGAGGACGTCCCGATCATCGCTGTCCACGTCCAGAGCGTCTTCCGAGGGAAGGAGGAGGACCTGGCCACCGTCGAGGGGATCTTCCAGATATCCGACGAGCCTCGATCCGTCGAGGAGGGCGAGAGCTACGGGAAGATGAAGATCGACAGCGTCTCTGACGGCGGGATCGAGATGGTGAACGACGGCTCCTTCAGCCTCGGCAAGGGGAAGAGCATCTCCATCATGGAGAAGATGCTCTTCAAGGTCTCTGACAGCGACCGGCGGCTCGTAGTCCCCGTCGTCGAGGTCGTCCAGGAGCTCGAGCCGCTGAGGATCGATATCCCAGAGGTGACGGTGGGGACTCCGGCCGAGTTGAACGTGACCTCCGACGGGGAGCCGGTCATCGGCGCCCTCATCACCATCAACGGCGATGAGGTCGGGACCACCGACGCCGACGGGATATACCTCTACTCGCCGACGTTGGCCGGCAGCTTCGACGTCGAGGTCAAGAAGGACGGGTACACCGACGTCAAGGGAGTTCTCGTCGTGAACGAGATCCGGGAGGAGAGGTTCCTCGCTGTCACGTCGCCCCAGGAGGTGATGAAGGGGGAGAGCTTCGTCGTCAAGGTCACCATAGGCCTCGACCAGAGGCCCGTGGAGGGCGCCGACGTCGCCTTCGACAATCTCAGCATCGGCACCACCGACAGCCGCGGCACGGTATCCTACGCCTCAGACGCGGTGGGTTCTCACGCCATCACCGCCTCCAAGGAGGGGGTGGAGGACGGATCGAGAAAGATCGTGGTGACGACTCCGATCGAGATGACGGGCATCGAGATGGACGACGCCACCCGGGCCGGAAAGACGGTCAAGATCACCGCCAACGCCGAGAACCGGGGATCGGTCAGCGACACCACGCCGGTGGAGCTGAAGGTCAACGGGAACCTCGAAGGGACCGATAACCTGACCGTCGGCGCCGGGGAGACAGGCTCATTGACCTTCGAGTACAAGCCTGAGGAGCCCGGCCTGTACACCGTGGAGGTCGACGGAATTCAGAGGACCCTGACGGTGGAGGAGAAGAGCAACGCTGGCATGGCCGCCGGGATTCTGGTGCTCTTATTCGCCATCGGCGGGGGAGCTTACCTCTACTCGACCGGCAAGCTGAAAGATATTTTGGGGCAGATCAAGAACCGCTGATCCTGCCCCAAAAACCTCTTTTTCCAATTTTAATTGGGTCCAGGTGCTCAGCCATCCTGAAGATACGAGCTATTTCAGGGAATGATTGATATACCCTGACGAGTTCTCTCACGGTAGAGAGTAGCATATCGGTTTCTGCCGACTAAAATTTCAGGATAGCGATTCCCATGAACTTCTGGCAACCCAAGATCGAGACGATGAAGAGGTCAGATCTTCAGGATCTGCAGCTTAGACGCCTGAAGGAGACGGTGAAGAGGGCCTACGATAACGTGCCCTTCTACCACCAGAAGATGAACGACCTCGGGATGACCCCCGGGGACGTGACGAGTCTAGGAGACGCAAGGGCCCTGCCGGAGACGAGGAAGGGAGATCTTCGGGACAACTACCCCTTCGGCCTCTTCGCCGTCCCCAAGAGCGAGGTCGTGAGGGTCCACGCCTCTTCGGGGACGACGGGAAAGCCGACGGTCGTCGGCTACACCGCCCGGGACATTGAGACCTGGTCGGATATGGTGGCAAGAGACCT
Source organism: uncultured Methanotrichaceae archaeon (assembly GCA_964530375.1). Taxonomy (GTDB): domain Archaea; phylum Halobacteriota; class Methanosarcinia; order Methanotrichales; family Methanotrichaceae; genus Methanocrinis. The sequence continues at coordinate 2,729 of CAZHAO010000015.1, read as the reverse complement.
GGTGATGGTTGGCTGCACAAAGGAGGACATATTCCAGAACGCCGTCAACTACGGATTTTTCACCGGCGGCCTCGGCATCCACTACGGGATCGAGAGGATGGGGGCGATGGCGGTCCCCAGCGGCACCGGGAGCACCAAACGCCAGATCGAGATCATGATCGACTTCGGGGTCACGGCCCTCCACTGCACACCCTCCTACGCCCTCTACCTCGCCGAGACGGCGATGGATATGGGGGTCGCAGACGACCTGGACCTCAAGATAGGCTGCTTCGGGGCTGAGCCCTGGTCTGACAGGGCCCGGTCGGAGCTGGAGGATATGCTGAAGATCAAGGCCTACGACTCCTACGGCCTCTCGGAGATGTTCGGGCCGGGGGTCGCCTTCGAGTGCATGGAGCAGAACGGCCTTCACATCTGGGAGGACCAATTCCTGGTGGAGATCGTCGATCCCGAGGGGGAGGCTTGCGCTCCGGGAGAGCGGGGGGAGCTGGTCCTCACATCTCTGACGAAGGAGGCGATGCCCCTCATGCGGTACCATACCGGAGACGTCACCCTCATGATGGAGGAGGAATGTCCCTGCGGAAGGACGAGCGTCAAGCTCCACCGGTTCCTGGGGAGGGCCGACGACATGCTGGTGGTAAGAGGGATCAACGTCTTCCCCAGCCAGATCGAGGACGTCCTCCTCAAGATCCCCGAGATCGGGGACTACTTCCAGGTGATCGTCGACAGAAAGAGGCACGGCCTCGATGAGATCGCCATCAAGGTTGAGATGAGCGATGCGGCCTTCACGGGGGAGCTGAGCGATCTGGCACGTCTCCAGAAGAAGGTGGAGAACGAGCTGAAGTCGGTGATGAAGATAAAGTCGAAGGTGGAGCTGGTGGAGAAGGGGAGCCTTCCCCGGACCGAGGGGAAGTCGAAGAAGGTCGTGGATCTGAGGGATATCTAGGAGGGCTGGTTCGATGTGGCGGCTGGGGCCGTCAAAAAGCCCTTTGACGCCTCCTGACCCACCATCGCCCTCCGGGTCCGTCCCTCTTCTCCTTCATTTCTCTTTCAGCATCTCTTTAACCCTTTCGTTCAGCCGCTCCAGCATCCCCTTCATCCTCTCGGAGTTCTCGCAGTGGGAGCCTGTCTTGGGGTTGCAGACGGATAGAGCGTCCATCACCCGATCTGCCAGACGAAACTCTTCCATCTCCTCCAGCCTCATCAGAAGGTCCGACATCTTCCTGTTGAACTCCCTGCACTTATCGGCGTTGCATATCGCGTCGCCGTGGAGGCGGCGGAGCTTCTCGACCTCGTTCAAGAGGGCTTCCCATCGCCCCATCTCGGTCACGTGGTGGACCTCGGCGTCGATGAAATCGCCTCCTTGAGACCATTTCCCAAGATCATCGTCGATCCCCTTTTTTGAGGTGCAGAGTTATAATCCTCCCCCGGAATCCTTTATTGACTTTTGGGTTCCTGCCTTTTCGAATCGAAATCTTCGGCAAAGGGCCGTCGTTTCCAGGACCCTGGACGAGGGAGACCCTTCAAAGACGGCTCGTTTGAAATGGTCGCCTCATTTTTCATGCTCCACCACCTCGACGAGATCCCGAGGGGTCTATCGGAGATCCGGCGCGTCCTCCGAAAGGATGGGAGATACCTGGCGGTGGAGCCTACCGGTCACCATCACGGCCCGAACTACTCCGGGGCCGAATGGATGCGAATCTTTCGAGATGCGGGTTTTTCTGCCGAGGCGGAGGAGACCGAAGGTGCGGTGATCATCAGGGCCCGGAAGGGTGATGAATAGACGGTTCTGTCGAGGCGGATCTCGGAAGGCTGAATATCTTCGCCACCTTCGTGTCGGCGGCCTCCGGCGGCCCTGGGCGCGGGAGGCCGAGCGGCGCCGTCAGGATGCTCGCACCAGAGGAGGCGATGCCACCTCGCCGGCGGATCTGGGCACGAGAGGGCGGCTCACTCCTCGAAGCGCTTGCAGAGCTTGTGCGCCTTGTCGATGGTCGTTATCTCCAGGATCTTGACCAGCTCGTCCTTCTCGCAAATTTGATAAAATACGGTGAAAGATCTGCCGATATGCAATCGATAGAGCCTGTAATCCAGATGCAGAAGCTCCTTATCAGCTCCCTGGCCCGGGTACGGGTCCTCTGAAAGGGCGTGGCACTTCTCCTTGATGAGCCGCTGGCTCTTCTCCGGAAGCTCCGATAGGTATTTCAGAGCTTTCCGATCGATCATCACCTGGCGGCTCAAGGGGGCAGCTCCACAAAGTCGCCTTCATCGGCGATCGTCTTCAGATGCGCGATCATGCGGGCCTTCTTCTCGCGCTCTATCATCTCTTCGAGGAGCTGGCTGAAGGTCTCTCCCGGCCTCTTGAGATCTGATAGCTCAGCCCATACGGACTCGGTAACGGCCACGCGCTTAGTTGCAATCATGGTTAAATTATAAAGGCTGTAAAGCAGATATAATTTGTGGCAGGCCCGAACGATCTCATCAACCTTTTGAGGCGGACCGCGGCGGCCCCAGGGCGCGGGAGAGGCAGGGGCGGGACGCGAGGACGATCGTGATGCCCCACGGGAATCTGACGCTGGCGATAAAAGAATAAGTTTTTTTTGGCACTTGGCTATTTTCTGTGGATTGAGGGCAAACATTTATTTTTAACGAATACCCCGCAGCTCTGCTGCGGGGATGAGAGGGCACTATCTAGGTAGTAAGTGATGTTGGCAGAGCACATAGTATCACATAAC
>CAZHAO010000014.1:0-17162 GCA_964530375.1 uncultured Methanotrichaceae archaeon | reverse complement strand
GATGAACATCGCGAACATGCCCCGCTGCTTGCAGCGGGGTGCGATGTTTGACTATAAAAATCCCCCTAACTAGCATAAAATCAACGCAAGTTTCATTTTTGGAGAGGTTAATATAAAAGCACCAGAATAACATCGCCCTTATCTGGTCGATATCTTTAAAAATAAGTCCCATCTCAAAATAATTCCTATATAATATATACTGAAAATTTATATCGAAAGATTAATTAGCTAGAAATACGGTTGTAAATGTCAAAAAATAAGGAGGGACCAATTACGGAAAAGGATGGCGGTAAATGCGAGTCCAATCATGTATATCTGGTGACATTTGTCTTTACTTTTCTCCTGATCGTCCTCGCAGCGATCACCATATTTGCGATAGATAGAAAGGGCAGCGCCACCGCGATTACCATCGTCGACGCCTGGGTGGGGATCGCCTTCGTATGTTTCGTCTTCTTATTCCTGATCTTTTTGGGGTGCATCAAAGACGGGACTCTGAGCAAGGGGGAGCTGAGGAGGGCCGTGGCAGGGTCGCTGACCCTCGCCTTCACATTGCTCGCGCTCTTCGCCATGGTGATGGATGAAAAGGAAGATGGGATCGGAAAGGAGATCGTGATCGCCTACATCCAGCTGGTGGGGATCGCCGTCGGCTTCTAATTCGGCGCCAAGACTGCAGAGAGGGGGGAAGAAGAAGGCGACGCCCAGCCGGGTTTGAACGACGCAAAGAAAGCAGCGGCGCTCCCGGGGCAGAGCCCAGAAAACCCCCCCTGAAAAATGAGGTCTTCCGCCGAGGAACGCCAGAAAAATGTTTGAGAATGGCGGACGGCCTCATCCCTATATTTTTATATTTAATTTCACCTTCGACCGTACTTCCTGCAGCTCTCGACGAACCTTTCCATCGGGAAGGAGCAGACGTGGGCGTGGAGGTAGCTTCCCAGGGTCTCGTGCTCGATAAGGCCGTCTTTGTCCTCGACGATCCCCTTCCCGCGCCGGAACCGATAGGCGAACCGGGCGTCTCTCGCGCAGTCCATCTTCGAGTAGTGGAACTCGTGCCCCCTGATGACCGCGCCTCTCTCGACGACGGGGTTGTCGGAGACGACGTCCCCCTCGACGTAGCCGAGGGCCTGGAGCCTCCCGGTCATGGTGGTGGTTGCAGGGAGGACCCCCGCCATCTCGTTCTCGGAAACCCCGTCTTTCTGTATCACCGACTCGCAGAGGTACATCAGGCCGCCGCACTCGCCGTAGATCGGCATCCCGGTCCCGGCGGCCTCTCTGATCTCGATCCGGGTCGGCGACCTCTCCAGGGCTCCGGCGTATAATTCGGGATAGCCGCCCCCCAGGTACAGGCCGTCGACCTCCGGCAGGGGGTCGCGGATGGGGCTGAAGAACTCGATGGTAGCGCCGAGATTCCGGAGGAACTCGAAGTTCTCGATGTAGTAGAAGCAGAAGGCCTCGTCGTACGCTACCCCTATCCTGATCCTCTCTCCCTCGAAATCGGGGGGCTCTTCTGCAGATGGGACGTCGCATCCCAGTTTGAGGATCTTGTCTAGGTCGGCGTTTTCCTCGATGAGGTCGGCGAGGGCGTCCAGATCGTGGCTGCTCTCAAAACCCATCGTCAGCCCCAGGTGGCGGCTGGATAGCGAGATCTCGCCCCTCCTCGGAAGGGCGGCGAGGATGGGGATATCCAGGGGCAAAAGCGCCTTCTCGAGGAGGGAAAGGTGGCGTTCGCTTCCGACCTGATTCAGGATCAGCCCCGCGATCTCCACCTCAGGGTCGTAGCTCTTGTAGCCGAGGGCCATCGCCGCCGCGCTCCTTGAGGTCCCGTGGACGTTCATGACCAAAATGACCGGGGCTTTAAGGGCCTTCGCCACAGCTGCGGAGGAGGCGACCTCCGATGCGTCGAGGCCGTCGTAGAGCCCCATGGCGCCCTCGATGACGGCGACGTCTGCTCCTTCGACCCCCCGGGCGAAGGAGCGCCTGACGCCCCCCTCTCCCATCATGAAGGTGTCCAGGTTTCGAGAGGGCCTGTCGCAGATGGCGGTATGATGAGATGGATCGATGAAGTCGGGCCCCACCTTGAAGGGCGCCACATCGAGGCCCCGCCTCTTCAGCGCCGCGAGGATCCCCAAAACCACCGTCGTCTTGCCGACGCCGCTTTTGGTTCCCGCCACCAGGGCGCAAGGTATCATGATCCTTCCATCGGATTCAAGGCTAATGTACTTTCTCTGCGACCAGCCGAGACAAACTCTATAACCGTCCATGGTCATGAAACGGCCATGCGAGTCGGAGTCGTCACCAGGGGCAAGTACGGCGAGCGTCTCATCGAGACGATAAAAAAGAGGTCCGATTTCGAGGTGGTCTCGATCGACATCCCTCAGTTCCTGCCGGATTTCATCGAGGACCCCGAAGAGTTCCTCGACGATCTCGACCTGGACCCGGAGTTCTTCAGCTCGGACCTGATCATCACCTACTCCCTCCACCCCGACATCACCCCCGAGATCGCCGTGCGGGCGGGGAGGGGCGGAGCCCAGGCCGTCATCGTCCCCGGCGGGATCGGCAGAGCAGGATCGGTCCCGGAGCTCCAGAAGATCGCCGATCGTTACGGCATCTACATCGAGGTGGACGAGATCTGCTGCACCCTCGACAAGTGCGGCGTCGAGGCGGTGGACGCCTTCGCTGAGAAGTTCGGCCGGCCCACGATCGAGGTGGAGGTGGAGGATGGCAAGATCGCCGGAGTAGAGGTCGAGAGGGGCTCCCCCTGCGGCAGCACCTGGCACGTGGCAAAGGAGATGGTGGGAGTTCGCGAAGAAGATGCACCGCCCCGGGCGGGCCTCCTCTGCCAGATGTACCCCTGCAGGGCGGTCCGGGGCGGCGAGGGGGGGATTCACGCCTCCGGCGACCTTCACAAGTACGCCATGGAGAGGGCCCTGGGTCTTGATACTGAGCTTGCGATCGCGGAGCAGTCGAAGCCGATAAAGATCCAGGGGAAGCGTCAGAGATGAGGCGGACGGACGTGGTCGAGGCGACGGTGGCGGTCCTGAAGAGGGCAGAGACGACCCTGCCGTCGTGGGTGATGGAATTGATTGAAAAGGCCGCTCTCGAGGAGACGAGCCCCATCGCCCGATCTTCGCTTGAGGCGATCCTGGAGAACGTAAAGATAGCATCCTCCGACGGCGTCCCCCTCTGCCAGGACACCGGCCTTCCTGTATTCCACCTGGAGATGGGCCGCGACCTGGCGATCCCGCCGTTCCTCGAGGAGGCGATGGCCGAGGGGGTCCGAAGGGCCACCGAGGAGATCCCCCTCCGGCCCAACGCCGTCGATCCCCTGACGAGGCAGAACAGCGGGGACAACACCGGCCAGGGGATGCCCGACCTGATCATCGACCTCGTACCCGGAGACGACCTCCGGATCACGGCCTTCCCCAAGGGCGCGGGCTCCGAGAACGCGAGCTTTTTATCGATGGAGAACCCCGCCGACGACCCTATGGAGTTCGTCGCCTGCGAGGTGGCGAAAAGGGCCGGGAGGGCCTGCGCCCCCGTCTTCGTGGGGGTGGGGATCGGCGGGACCTTCGACCTTGCGCCGAGGCTCGCCAAAAGGGCGCTATTCAACATGCCCGGCAGCTCGAAAGCTGAGCTGGATCTATTATCAAAGATCAACGAGATCGGCCCAGGCCCCATGGGCCTGGGGGGGAGGGCGACGGCTCTTGCAATAAAGATCGAGACGGCCCACTGCCATACCGCCTCTCTCCCGGTGGCGGTGAACATCCAGTGCTGGGCTAACAGGTCCGCCTCGGCGACGGTGAGGGACGAGGGATGGAGCATAGACTGAGGACACCGATATCAGAAGAGGACGTCTCGGCCCTCCGGGTCGGAGACCTGGTCTGGATCAGCGGGACCGTCTACACCGCGAGGGACAAAGTCCACGCCCTCCTCCGGTCCGGAGAGGAGCTTCCCGTCGACCTCGCTGGGGCGGTCATCTACCACTGCGGACCTTTGATCCGGGACGACCGGGTCTTATCAGCCGGGCCCACCACCAGCGGCAGGGTCGCCCGGTACACAAAAGACGTAGTCAGCCGGGGCGCGAGGCTGATCGTGGGGAAGGGCGGCATATCCGAGGAGGCCGGGGCCCTCCGGGGAAAGGCAGCCTACCTCGCCTACCCCGGCGGGTGCGGGGCCCTCGCGGCCCGCCACCTGAAGGTGAAAAAACTCCACCTTCCAAAGCTGGGGATGGCTGAAGGCCTCTGGGAGCTGGAGGCCGAAGACTGGGGGCCGATGATCGTAGCCACCGACTCTTTTGGAAACGACCTCTATGCGGAGGCGAAAAGATCCCGAAAAGAGATCTCGAAGAGCTGAGCCGGGCGGCGGCGGACGTCCGATACCTCCTGGATCGGGGGTATCCATCGGGACCCGCGATCAGGTTCGTATCCGACCACCACCGCCTCCCCCGGGAGGATAGGTTCGTCCTGGCGAGGGTCGTGGCGTCCTCGGCAGTTGCGGCGTCGCGAAAGGGCAAACGGATCCCCGCGAGGGAGCTATCGGGCCGGACCGTCTTCATCGACGGCTACAACGTCATCATCACCGTCGAGAGCCTCATCCTCGGCGCAACCCTCTACCTCTGCGACGACGGCTTTTTGAGGGACACGAGGGGGATCTTCAGAAGATACCGCTCCTCGGATAATACGATCCTGGCCCTTCGCGAGGTCCTCTCGATCCTCCAGGAGAGCGGAGTCGACCGGGCCGAGTTCCTCCTCGACCAGCAGATCAGCAGAAGTGGAGCGCTGGCGGCAAAAATCAGGGATATGATGGTCGAGCACGCGGTTCCGGGATCTGCGATGACAGCAAAGGACGTGGACAGAAGGCTGAAGCTCGCGGACCATCCTGTCGCGACCGGCGACGGCGCCATCATCGATGAGGCCCAAAAGGTCGTCGACCTTCCTGCCGAGGTCGCGAAGAGGAGGCGGATCGAGGCCGTAGCCCTTTAATTTCCGGGCAATAGGCCGGTTTTCTGCCCCTTCGGGGGGCCGACCCTACTATAGTTATTTATTGTATCTATGATCAAGAGATTATAACAATAGATCATGGCAATGTAGGGGGTAAATCCGAGATGAATAAGATCAAGGCTATGCTGGCCTTTTTTGCGGTTCTCTTGACCGCGTCGGTGGGCGGGGCCATATGGTTTCCCTTCGTTCCGCTCAGCGACCACACCATGGCCAAAGAGGTGAACGCCCACTGGGACCCGATCAACAGGACCTATTCCTTTTCGCCTTTAGACGATCAGGCCGTCTCCTGGATAAGGTTCGCAAGAGACCTCCAGCCCCACGAGATGGAGTGGAGATGGTACGCGCCGAACGGACGGCTCTACGCCCGTTCCTTCGCGGTGGTCCCGCCGAAGGACTTCACCAGCGGCGACTGGGCTGGGAAGACCTGGAGCGCCATCCAGATCCGGGGCTGCGACGCCGCGATGATGCAGGGTACCTGGAGGGTGGACATCCACAGGGACTGGAGGAAGGTCAAGTCCGAATCGTTCAATATTGGCGGCCAGTACGTCTCATGTTAGCCTTTTCTGGCTGACATATTTCGCAGGTCCCGATAGGTCATCATGATGCATTAGCTGATGCCCTATCTCCAGCTCTGAACAGAAGCTTTAAAGTACATCCTCTCAAATGGCAGATTTAAACCGGTGGCGGAGTGATCGGCGGAGGCTGCAGCTTCGTCGGCTTGATCCCCCGCCAGCCGAAGGGAAGCGACGACAGGAACGGAACGAGATGGGGATTTGAAGATGATAATATCCGTGGCCAGCGGGAAGGGGGGCACAGGAAAAACCCTGGTGGCGACCAACTTGGCAGCCTCCATCGGAGAGGTTACGCTTTTGGACTGCGACGTCGAAGAGCCGAACTCGTACCTGTTCTTCCCCGACCGCGAGGAGGAGGCGAGCTTCGACTGCAACGTGATGATCCCCACCATCGACGAGGATAAGTGCACTCGGTGCGGTCGGTGCTCTGAGTTCTGCGCCTACAACGCCCTCGCCGTCTTCCCCCAGCACGTCCTCCTCTTCAAGGAGCTCTGCCACGGCTGCGGCGGATGCGGACTGGTCTGCCCGGAGGGGGCGATCTCCGATGGGACCCGGACCATCGGGAAGATCTTCAGGGCGCGGTCCGGAGACGTCAGGCTCCTCTGGGGCGAGCTGAACTTGGGCGAGCCGATGGCGACCCCCCTGATAAGGTCGGTGAAGGCGGAGGCAAAAGGCGACCTCGTCCTGATCGATTCGCCCCCGGGAACCGCCTGTCCCGTCATCGAGGCGGTCCGGGGAAGCGACTTCTGCCTTCTGGTCACCGAGCCGACGCCCTTCGGCCTCTACGACCTATCGATCGCTGTCCAGGTGGTGAGGGGGATGAAGATCCCCTGCGGCGTGGTGGTGAACAGGACCGGCGTCGGCGATCGGGGTGTCCACGACTACTGCGAGAGGGAGGATATCCCCATCCTCCTGGAGATCCCCATGAAAAGAGAGATCGCAGTCCTCTACTCTCGGGGCGTCCTCTTCTCTCGGGAGATGACAGAATGGCAGGGGAGGTTTTGTGACCTTCTCGCTCGAATCGAGGAGGAGATCAGATGAAGCAGCTGGTCGTCATCAGCGGCAAGGGCGGCACCGGCAAGACGACGATGACGGCGGCTCTCGCCTGCCTTGCTCGAGGCGTCGCTGTGGTGGCGGACTGCGACGTCGACGCCCCCGACCTCCACCTCCTCCTCAAGCCCGAGATCCGAGAGACGCACGACTTTTTTGGGCTCCAGACCGCCAGGATCGACCCCGCAAGGTGCATCGAGTGTGGGGAGTGCGAGAAGGCCTGCAGGTTCGATGCCATCCGCGACTTCCGGGTGGACCCTCGAAGCTGCGAAGGGTGCAAGGTCTGCACCCTCGTCTGCCCCAATGAGGCGATCAGCATGGTCGACTCGGTCTCGGGCCACGCCTACGTCTCCGAGACGAGGTTTGGGACGATGGTTCACGCCGACCTATTTCCGGGGGAGGAGGCGAGCGGAAAGCTGGTGACGATGGTGAGAGAGCTGGCCTTCAAGGTCGCCGAGAGGGAGAGAAAGGACCTCATCCTCATCGACGGGTCGCCGGGGATAGGATGCCCGGTCATCGCCTCCCTCACCGGGACCGACCTCGCCCTGGTGATGACGGAGCCCTCCATCTCCGGGGTCCACGACCTGGCGAGGATCCTAGGGGTCACAGAGCACTTCGGGATCGAGCCCCTGGTATGCGTCAACAAGTACGACCTGAGCCCCGAGATGACTGAGGAGATCGAGGGGTTGTGTCGCGATCTGGGCGTCGATATCGCGGGAAAGCTCCCCTTCGATCCTGCGGTGGTGGAGGCGATGATCTCGGAAAAGACCCTCGTAGAGGTCGAGGGTCCCGTGGGCCGGGCCATAAGGTCGGTCTGGGAGAAGGTCAGGGGGAGGCTCTGAAGAAACCAAGACCAAATCCAAAGCTGCCGGCCTTCTCTGCCGTTCTATCACGAGTACAGCCTGAAGGTGAGGGTGGAGACCTCGCTCTCCGGGTCGTGGAGAACCCCCTCCAGGGCGGCGAGGATGGCGGCGGTCTTGTGGAGCCCGGCCACGATCAGTCCGCCGATGGGGCAGAGGGGATGGCTAAGCCCCGACTCGATCTGGCGATCGCTGGCTGGGGCGAAGAAGCAGTCTCTGATGGTGACGATGAGGCGGCCGTCCTTCTCCTCAAAAGTATAACTTCCGATAACTCCCGAGTCTCTGAGGGTGTTCATGAAGCATTCGATCTTCTCTTCCCTCGTCTCGAAGCTCGGCATGTCGCATTCCCTGAACTGCTCCATCTCCTCCCAGAGCTTGGTGCCGATGGCGACGGACATGATCATGAGGCCGCCGGCCCCTTGGGTCGCCTGGATCGCCTCGGCGGTGGTGGATACGAAGGTCATGATGAACTTTCTGAGGTCCTCGCAGAACGTGACGGGCTTCTCATCATTCTCCATGAGTCCTACTTCTCTGAAAAACGTTATAAATTTGCCGTTCCATCCTCAAGCGGGTGTTGAGACTTGAACGAGCTCGAATTCGGAGGAAAGACGAAGGAGCCCGACGTGAGAATGCTCCACGACATGGACGACGTCCTCTTCGATAAAGAGTGGGCGAGGAGCGCAGAGGATCTGGAGCTTTACTACATGTATCGGGACCTCTTCCTCAGCAGGAGGGACGGCGACCTCTTCGTTGATCAGGGGATCAGGTACGACATCACCGTCATCCCGCCCCTGATGCTGGGGTGCGAGTACGTCAAGACCGCGGGCCACTATCACCCCAAGGTCCCCGGCCAGGAGGTCACCTATCCCGAGGTTTACGAGGTCCTGGAGGGGGAGGCGACCTACCTTCTCCAGAAGGAAGACCTGAGCGACGTGGTGGTGGTGAGGGCGAGGGGTGGAGACAAGGTGGTAGTCCCGCCGGGCTACGGCCACATCACCATAAACGAGTCGAAGAAGAGGCTGAAGATGGCAAACTTCGTCGCCAGGGGCTTCTCGTCGATCTACGATCCGATAAAGGAGCGGGGAGGCGGGGCCTACTTCCTCACCGAGGGCGGGTTCGTCGAAAACCCCCGTTGCGAGGATGCGGCCCCCCTGAGGGAGATCGAGGTTCCGAAGACCAAGGCCCTGGGCCTCTCGCGGAACCGGGAGATCTATCCCATCGGGAGGGAGAAGGGGACCCTCGCCTGGCTCGTCCGGCCCCAGGATTACGGAAAGATCTTCGAAGGGTTTTTGGACTGAGGGGGGACGAAGCTTTGAGCTCCCGGACGAGCGGGAAAGATGCGAAAAGCGTCGGACGGTTCAGGGCCTACGGAGAGCTCCTCCGCCCGCCCCTGGCGCCGATGGACATCGCCCTCCCGGGGGCGACGGCGCTCCTCGCGGCCTACGCCACCGCCGGGTCCCTTCCGGAGGCTTTCCCCTTCGTCATCGCAACGTTGGGGGCGTATGCCGCCATCACCAGCTCCTACGTCTTCAACGACTGCTGCGACGTCGACGTCGACGCCGTGGGGATGCCGAATAGGCCGCTGCCCTCCTCCTCGGTGACGAGATCGTCGGCCCTCGCCTACTCAGGTCTATTATTCGGGATCGCGGCCGCCGTCGCCCTCTACCTCAACCCCGAAAGCTTAGTCGCCCTGATCGCCGCGACGCTGATCATGGCCGTCTACTCGAAGGCGGCGAAGAGGAGGACCCCCTTCTCCTGGACGCTGGTCGGCCTCGCCTACGGCATTGTGCCCGTGGGCGTCTGGCTCGCCATGGCCCCGGCGGGCTGGCTGAAAGCAGGCCCCGGCCTTCACGCGGGGGCGATCGTCCTCGGAGCCATGATCTGCATCACCGACTGGGGGTTCACCAACTGCGACGCCTCCCGGGACGTGGAGGGCGACCGGCGGGAGGGGATACCGACCTTCCCCGTCACCTTCGGCATCCCGAAGACCGCAAAGCTCGTCGCCGCGGCCTGGGTCGTCGGCGTTGCCTTATCCCTCGCCCTGGGGATCGTCACCGGCCTTGGGCCCATCTACTTCGCCGCGGCCCTGGCGGCGGGGGTCTGGATGGTCGGACAGACGATCGACTTCATCCGAAATCCGACGGCGAGGCGGGGGGAGGGGATCTTCTATCAGGGGGCGAACTATCGGGCGGTCCTCTTTGCGGCCCTGATCATCGACGTCCTCCTCCGGGCGACGGTGGCGGGGTACCCTGGGGTCGTCGGGTGAGAAAAAGGTCAGGACGAAAGGAGGCGAATCGCCGGGATGGGGAGCGAAGCGTGCGAAGTCATAGCGGTTCCATCCTGTAGGCGAGCTGGCCGGATAGCAGCGTCGTGCCCGGCTCCAGGGGCGCGGCCCCCCACTACCGAACTATCGCCGTTATCGTCTTTTCTCTAAGTCGTTGATCACATCTCTTGCCCGAGCTAAGAATCTTTCAGCATCCTCGACGCTGGCGGCAGCCTCTTCATCGGATATCTGGCGCGATATGGAGTAGTCGGCCTCTGATCTGAGCTCTTCGGCTATCCTGAGAATCCGACCGAAATGCGCCTCTAATAGCCCCGTCTCCACAAACTCCCGGCCGAATCTGGCCACAAGGCCCCGGTGGGTCTTCATCCGGATGCCCCTTGCAAGAAACATGGCGGTGGCGGCAAAGTACATGCTGTAATAGGCCCTGCTGACGGCATCGTCATAAAATCCGGTTTTCAGCAGATGATGAGCAGCCTCAAGCCTAGCTTCCGCCTGAAAGAGGAGACGATCGATCTCATCGTCAGGCAAGCTTCGCCCCCTCGGCGATGACGTTCCTCAAAAATGAATAGGATTTATGTCTCTCGAAGTCCCGATCGGAGAGGACCTTCACCGAGAGGTCTCCGCCCGTCTCCAGCAGGATATCGAAGGATAGACCCACGAGCTTTCGCCGAAGGCGGAAATCCTCTTCGTCTATCACCACGAGGAGGTCGATGTCCGAGTCTTCGACGGCGGTACCTCTGGCCGCAGATCCGAAGAGAGTGATGCCTCTTATCCTGTCTCCGTATTCCTGGGTGGCCCGTCTCACAAACTCCTCAACGGCCTTCTGCCTCCGCTCCTCAGTCAGCGAATCGGTGACTGTCATTATACTCGCCTGAATATGATAATCTATCCCAGTCGGGATATATCTTTGCCTGAATTATCTTATGAAAAAGCTCTAAGGGGGCCACGGTCTTTCTCGATGCTGGGCTCAGAGATCGAAATCGAACTCTCGTACACGTCGGGCCGGCAGAATGAGGGCTGTGCCCGGCCCCAGGGGGCGCGGTGAGGACGCGAAACCCCAAGCGAAGCGAACCTCTGACCCCTTTCAGTTTGGCAAGGCCGGAACAGGGCTGCCCAAAAAGATCGAGGGTCACGATTCCATCCGCGCCAGTTCCTCTTCGATATACGGGTCCATCTCTCCGCAGAGGCCGTGGGTGGCGCACCCCACGACGTGCATCTCTTTTGGCTCCAGCGCCTTCTCGTAGGTTCGGCGCGCGTAATCGATAGGAATGAGGGCGTCGCTCTTCGAATGGATCATCACGAACCTTCGAGGCGGGATTTTTTCAAGATACGTATCGGGATCGATTGACCGCAAGAACTTGACCGCATCCGGGTTGGTCACCCCAAGCGAACCGACCTCCTCCTCCACGCCGTAGCCGCAGGTGCTGATGGCGATCACGCCCCGAGACTTCGGGTCCAGGGCGGAGGCGATGATGGCAAAGCGCCCGCCGTTGCTCTCCCCCATGTACACGATCCGGTCCGGGTCGATCCCGGGCTGCATCCTCAAGACCTCGGCTGCCGCCAGCGCATCGTGGACCATCTTGTATTCCGTCGGCTCTTCGCCTTCCAGAAACTTCTTCAGATCGCCCTGGATATCGACGCCGCCCATGTTGCGCTGATCGAGGGCGATGCTTGCGTATCCCAGGCCGGCGAGGAGCTCTGCCAGTCCCTGTTCCTGCTCTTTGGTGACGGTCGCGCCGGGAAGGAGCACCACTCCTGGAACGCCTTCTGGCTGCTGTGCTTCAGGCGTTCTTAAGAGGGCTGCCACCTCTGCCCCTCGGCTGGAGAAGCTGATCCCGCTCAGGCTCGAGCAGCTTTGTTCCTCGGATGAGATCAAACTCAAACGATATTCCGGCGCGGGCGTCGGGTACTCCAAAAATCCGTCATCTGTTACGCGCCATTCTTCCCCCATCTCAGAATAGAGAAAAATGCCTGCGAGCAGGGCGACGACGCCGAGAACGGCGATCGACCGCGCGATGGATCTCTTCCCCATATTTTCCCGCCTCCTTCACCTCCAAGTTCACAGCCACAAGTCAGCAGGCCCGGCACCACCGGCCACCTCTAAACCCCCAGCTCCCGGGCCCTGGCGTAGGCGGCCTCTGCCTCGTCGCTTCTGCCGAGGGCCTGGAGCGATGCGCCTTTGTTCATCCAGGCCGCAGCATCCTGGGGGTCCAGCCTGATCGCCTCGTCGTACGCCTCGATCGCCTCGATATACCTTCCCTGGTTCTTGAGAGCTAGCCCCCTGTTATTCCAGGCGTGGGCGTAACCGGGATCGATCCTGATCGCCTCGTCGTAGGCTAAGATGGCCTCGTCATATTCGCCCTGATCGTAGAGGGCTACCCCTCGATTGTTCCAGGCCTGGGCGTACTCAGGATCACGCCTGATCGCCTCGTCGTAGGCCAAGATCGCCTCGTCGTATCTCTTCAGGTCGTAGAGGGCGACCCCTCGATTGTTCCAGGCGTCGGCATCTTCCGGGTCGAGCCTGATCGCCTCGTCGTAAGCCTCGATCGCCTCATCGCACCTTCCCAGGTTCCGAAGAGCGATCCCTTTGTTGTACCAGGCCTCGGCATAATAGGGATCCAGCCTGATCGCCTCCTCGTACGCCCCGATCGCCTCGCCGTATTTCCCCATGTCCCTGAGGGCAACCCCTTTGTTATTCCAGGCATCGGCGTCCTGGGGGTCGAGCCTGATCGCCTCGTCGTACGCCGAAATCGCCTCGTCGTATCTCCTCTGATCGTAGAGGGCGAGGCCTCTGCCCACCCAGGCGAGAGCCGACTCATTGTCCAGCCTGATCGCCTCGTCAAAAGAGAGGATCGCCTCGTCGCATCGGCCCTGACCGTAGAGGGCGAGGCCTCTGCCTGCCCACGCCAGAGCCGAGTCGTTCTTAAGCCTGATAGCCTCGTCATATTCGTGGGCCTCGATCAGAGGATCTACCGCTCTGATTTCGCCGATATCGCCGAGGGCCGCCGCGGCCATCCCTCGAACTTCCGGGTCGTCATCTCCCAGGAGCTCGACGAGGGCGTCTACAGCAGGTTCGCCGATCTTGACTAGGGCCTCTTTCGCCATCCTTCGCACCTCTGGATCACGATCCTTCAACGCTTTGATGAGGGGATCGACGGCCTTCGGATCGCCGATCTCTCCGAGGGCCGCGACGGCCCCCCCTCGAACCCTCGCGTCCTCATCTTTTGATACCAGATAATCGAGGGGCTCCGCCGCCCTGGGATCGCCAAGAGAGCCGAGAGCCTCGGCTGAACGCAGGCGGACAGACCAATCCTCGTCTCTCACCGCCGCGATGAGGGGATCGACGGCCTCTGCGTCGCCGATTTTCCCCAGGGCCGCTGCAGCCTTCTCTCGGACCGTTCCATCTTCATCTTTGAGAGCTGCTATGAGGGGGCCGACGGCCCTGGAATCGCCGATATCGCCGAGGGATGCCGCCGCCCCCGATCGGACCGTCTCGTCTTCGTCCTTGAGAGCGACGATCAGAGGATCGACGGCTTTGAGATCGCCGATGCTGCCCAAAGAGAGGGCGGCATTCGCCCGGACGTCAGCCTGTCCGTACTTCAGATCCAGTATGAGGTCGTCCACCTCGTCCGAGACGGCTGGTGTCGTCAGCGCCGCCAGGATCAGCAGGCCAAAAATGAGCTTCGTCTCCGTCTTAACCCCCTCGTGAAGACCGGTACTGTCACAATCCACTAAATATGCTTCGGTGAAGACGCCCGCCATGAACCGTCTCCATCTCAGGCCGACGATCCCCAAAGTCCAAAAGTCGACGGGGCAGATACGAGATCCGCATCCTATTTATTCCCGCAGGGGGCCATGGGTCTTGGTGGTCCCTATGAGTCGTTTTGCAATTGAAACCATAATTCTGATCGTCTCATGCTCTTTATCCCAGGCGGCGACGATAACCGTAGGCGAGAAAGGTTGCGATTTCTATAGAATAGAAGCCGCCCTCGACTCGGCGAATCCCGACGACGTGATCGAGGTTCAAAGCGGCGAGTACTGGGTTAACCTCAACATCACCACCCCCTTTGTTACCCTCCGTGGAAACGACACCGGCGGCGGAATGCCGGTCCTCCGGGCGGGAAGCTCCACCGCGGATATCGAAAGGAGCTCCCCCGGATTGACCGAGATGGTGGAGACGAGTGGGGGGACGGCCATAGCCATCAGGGCGGACTTCGTCACCGTGGATGGGTTTGTCATCACCGGCGTCACCTGGCCGACGCCTTACGGAACCGGCGAGCATAACGATATCATCGGCGACGCCGGGATAAGGGTCTACTCCGACTTCAACAAGATCGCGAACAACACCTTCGAAGGAAACGATCTGACCGCCATAGGCCTGATGAACGCCAGCAACAACCAGATCCTCGGAAATACGATCAGGGACATCCCTTACGGCTACGGCATGATCCTCTACAACTCTCACGCCAACAACATCGAGAAAAACGTCCTCGTCCACAACGACTGGGGGATCGAGCTTCAGCAAAGCGACTCGAACACCATCAAGGAGAATGAGATCCAAGAGAGCGTCAACGACGGCATCTGGGCCGTTAATTCCAACTACACCATGATCACCGAGAACATCATCAGCAGAAGCGGCTTCGAGAGCGAGTTTGAGGGGAACGGGAAGGGCATATACCTGGTGGGGTCTGAAGGGCTCATCGCCAATAACGTCATCTCCTTCAATAGAGACCATGGGGTATACATCCAGAGCATCTTCTGGGAGTACTGCAGCGAGCCGCCCTGTGGGGTCGAAGAGTCCTACGAGAACCTGATCATCGGAAACAGGATCGAAGGGAACGGAAAAGACGGGGTCCGGCTGGATAAGACCTGGAAAAACAACATCGTCGACAACAACATCACCTCCAACCACGGAAACGGCATCAGCTTCGTCTTGAGCAACAACAACACCGCCGAGCTGAACAACGTCAGCAAGAACGACCAAGGCATATATCTCGACCAGTCCAACTATACAAAGGTGAGCAACAACACCTTAAAGGAGGAGGAGAAGACCGGGATCCGCGTCTTGTCCTCCATCGGGGCTGCTGTGGAGAGCAACACCCTGGCCGATAGCCCGGCCGGGATAGCTCTTGAGGAGTGCTCCAGGTGCAACATCTTGATCCGAAATCGGATCGCCAACTGCTCCGATGGGATCAACGTCTCGGGCGGCTCCAGCGAGAACGAGATACGACAGAACAATGTGACCTCTTGCAGAACAGGATTGAGCCTGATCGGAGCCAGCCGGAACGTCATAACGGGAAACGGGATCCTGAATAACCTCCTCGGCCTTCGCGCCGACGTCACCTCCACCGAGAACGCCATCTATGGAAACGATCTATCTGAGAACGGCGAGGCCGCGAGGGACGAGGGGGATAATCGGTGGGACGACGGATCGATGGGGAACTGCTACGGACCTGAAGGATGCGAGGACAAAGACGGGGACGGGATCTGCGATCTCCCCCGCCCCATCCCCGGCGGGAGAAACGAGGACGGGCGTCCTCTCGCAAGCCCGCCCTCGACGTAAGAGGCGGGGGCCCGCGGGCCTCTTCCTCCTCGATCTCAAGATAGAATTCAGCCCCAAATCAGACTCGATTCCGGCCTCTCTTTGGACGATCGTCGCTAGTTTCAGGCGTAACCCGCCGCCGATCTGATGTGATTAATCGATTAGAATAGGCGAAAACCGAAAGGTTAATGAGACGACAATAGAAGAAATTGCTACTAAAAATTGGCGAACGAAGCTCGTCGAAGCACGAGATTTGACATACCGATGCGCCAAGCTGGCGTATTTACGCCTTTGATGCCGCATGTTTGGACCATCTCGCTCTTTGTAATCAGACGGCGGCGAAGTTGACGAAAGGGGATCTGATCTTGATCTGGTGGATGAAATGAGAATAGGGATGCTATCGTGGGAGAGCCTTTATTCCTCGAAGGTCGGGGGCGTCGCCCCTCACGTCTCAGAACTCTCCGAGGCCCTCGCGCGGAGGGGGCATGAGGTCCACGTCTTCACCCGGCGGGGGGACTTCGGTTCCTACGACGAGATCAACGGCGTTCACTATCAGAGGGTCGACTCCGACCAGTCTGGGGACATCCTCGCCCAGATGGACCGGATGAGCGATGCCATCTTCGACCGGTTCGGATACGTCCAGAAGCTCTTCGGCAAATTCGACCTGGTCCACGGCCACGACTGGCACCCAGTGACCGCCCTCAACAGGATAAAGGCAGAGTACAAAATCCCCTACCTGATCACCCTCCACAGCACCGAATGGGGGAGATGCGGCAACAGCTTCAGCGGCGATTACATCCCCCGAGAGATCTCCCACCGCGAGTGGCTCGCCGGCTACGAGTCGGCGATGGTGATCACCACCACCCAGAGGATGAAAGACGAGCTTTTGATGCTATATAAGATCCCGGCGGAGAAGATCGAGATCATCCCGAACGGCCTGGTCATCGGCAGCTTCAGGCGGGCCTTAGACCCCGGAAGGGTGAAGGAGAGGCACGGGATCCATCCCCTGGCCCCCGTGGTCCTCTTCTGCGGCAGGATGAACTACCAGAAGGGCCCTTGTCTCCTGGTGGAAGCCATCCCCGCCATCCTGGCCCGCCACTGGGACGCGAAGTTCGTCTTCATCGGCGAAGGCGACATGAGATGGGAATGCGAGCGGAGGGCCCGGGAGCTGGGGGTCGAGGGGTCCTGCGTCTTTCTCGGTTACATCCCCAGCACCGTCAAAGAGGAGTGGATGAACGCCTGCGACATGGTCTGCCTCCCCAGCAGAAACGAGCCCTTCGGGATCGTGGTCCTGGAGGGGTGGGACGCGGGAAAGCCGGTCATCGCCACCGACGCTGTCAGCATCATCAAGAACTTCGAGGACGGCCTCCTGGCCTACATCCAGCCCGAGTCGATAGCCTGGTGCATCAACAGGCTCCTCGACAACCCCGAGGAGATGGAGAGGCTCGCCAGGGCCGGAAGGGAGAGGCTGGAAAGGGAGTTCACCTGGGACGAGATCGCAAGAGAGACGGAAATCGTCTACGAAAGGGTTCTGGAAAAGTGATTGTTGGCCCGTTTTTGCGCCCGTTCTATCCCTGAGCGTGCATCAGGGATATGATCAGGTCGTGGACCTGCTCCGGGCGGCCGACCCCCTCGAGGAGGTGGTGGGACCGTCCCCGGGGCGTCGATACCGTCTTGCCGCCGCCGGCGCCGATCATCCCCCTCGTCCCAACGGCCGCGCCCGCCATGCTGAAGTCGTCGCCGAGGCCGAGGCCCGAGGCGGTGATGGGGATGATCGTCCCGAAGTTGAAGATCTTTCCCGCGAAGGACTGCTCCACCACCAGGTCGTTTATGTTCCTGTAGAGGAGGGGCCTCCGG
>CAZHAO010000013.1:1554-17719 GCA_964530375.1 uncultured Methanotrichaceae archaeon | reverse complement strand
TCGACGGCGATGGGCATGATCTACGGGGCGATAGCATAACGATTTCGTAAATCAAAGTTGATTCGAGGATGTGAGTATGGTGAAGATAGAGGTTTTGGGGACTGGATGCGCCAAGTGCAAGTCCCTCGCCAAGAACGTCGAGAAGGCGGTGGCAGAGTCCGGCATCGATGCAGAGGTGGTGAAGGTGGAGAGCCTCCAGGAGATCACCAACCGCGGAGTCATGATGACCCCCGCCCTCTTCATCGACGGCGAGGCGGTGGCCGTGGGAAGGGCGCCGTCGGTGGCGGAGATAAAGGGGATGTTGAAGAGGTGATCCCTCCAGCTCGAAGAAGGGAATGAGCAGGAAGTGGCCGATCATCCTTCCGATATCCGGGAGCTTTACAGAGCCGCAACAGGACTCTGCGTCTCACGTCCCAATCCACAGATTGGCCAGGAGGACCTATGACGTGCTTCAATGGATGATATCCATCTTGCCTCAAAAGAGATTATCTTTTAAACGCTGCGGCAGGACTGTCTAAGATAGTCAATACAATTATATATCGAATAAGCTTGATCCGAATATCTTGATATCCCTGGTGACAGCGTCCACAGCAAAGATGGTCTGCTAGCTGAGGAAGACATGAGATGCGATATTTGCGGCAAGGATTCTGATCCCCTTTTCAAAGCGAGGCATAAGAAGTGGGGACGGGTGAAGATATGCGAAGAATGTTTGAGACGTGAGGCGGAGCTGCTCCATCCCTCCGGCGAATGCTCCTGCTGCTGAGCTGATGAGCTGATGAGAGATGGCGGAAGTCTTTGAACCCCAGGACCCGTCTGTTGAGAGGCTGTCGAGGCTGACTGGAGACCGCTGCAAGGCCAAGAACGCCGGCATGAGGCGTCAGACCCTATCCGAGAAGATCGACGAGGCAGCTCTGGCAGCCGATGCCGAGGTCTTCAAGGCGATGTCCATTCTCCGATGGGGCTGTCATCGAGATGATGAAACTGGCGGGGCGTATGGTGGACGACGGAAGGATCCCGAATAAAGGATCCCGAATAAATATATGGTTTGGATCTCGATGAGCGAGATAGAGGAGGCCAAGCTTCCGCTTTTGCCAGCAAAAACGGAGAGCCTGCCATATAGGTACTTTAAAGGAGTGCATGCGGAATGCGAACTAAACTGGTGAAGTATGGATCGCTTCTAACTGTTATGATCGCCCTTGTGAGCGGCGCAGAGGCCGGGTGCAGCAGCTGCGGAGGCGGCGAAGGCGTCTGGGACGGCCCCGCCTGGATCGCGGCTGCCCTGGGCGGGTCGTCGGAGGGGGCTGCTCCGTCGGGGGGGACGGAAGCTGGAACCGGTCTCGAAGAGGGGAGCGGCGCTGAAGCTTTGGCCGAAGCTGAGGAGGGTATCGATGACGAGATCTCCTCCTCCATAACCGCTCAGGAGCTGCGGGAGGGGCTTGAAGGCGACTCAAAGCCGGTGATAGCCTACGTCAGCAACACCCCGCTCCAGGGCTCCTACATCGAGGGATCGATAGCCCTTCCGTCGAAAAGCCTGATCACGGCCGATGGATCTCTCAAGACCATTCCCGATCTGGCCTCTCTTCTCGGGAACGCTGGGATAACCGAGGATGACGATCTGGTGATCTACGGCGACTGCTTCTCCTGCGGCGACTCTACCTTTGTATACTGGATCATGAAGTACCTGGGCCACCAGAACGTCCAGATCCTCGAAGGAACAGCCGAAGATTGGGACGCTGCAGGACTTCCCATGGCAGCGGCTCCGACGACGAGGCCTGTCGCCACCTACTCTCCCGACCCGTCCACGGAGCTTCTCGCAGACTACGAGGCCGTCGCTGGCGGCGAGGTCCAGGTGGTGGACGCAAGGGTCGCAGATCAGTTTGCTGCAGGCCACATCAAGGATGCGATCAACATCGACTACAACAGGGTTATCGAAGACGGCTGGATCAAGGACGGCTCCGCCCTCTCCGAGATCTTCTCCGATCTGGAAACGGATCGGCCCGTCGCCGTCTACACCAAAAATGGTGGTCAGGCCTCCATCGTCTGGTACGCCCTGACGCTCCTGGGTTACGATGCCAGGCTCTACACCTGGAACGACTGGCTCGGCCATCAGAGTTAGTTGAGAACGGGGCGGCATAGACCGGTGCCGAAAAAGATCGTTGCCATGCCGGCCGATAGACCGGCAGGGCATTACAGTTTTGTTGGTCCCACTTTTGAGAATCCATGTCCCGATGGTTCAGCCGATTTTTGTTCAGATCGCCGGGTATACGAAGAAGTTCTCCTCCGGGCATTCGAGCCCCCTCATCTCCAGGTACTCCTGATAGACGCCAGCGGGTTCGAGCTCCGCCTCGGGGTGGATGATCTTGGCCCAGTAGGTGAGGCCGACGACGGATCCCGTCCCCAGGGTCATGTCCCTGAAGACGACGAAGACCCTGCCCTCCTCCACCGCCGGCAATGCGTCAGCGCCGGGGCGGCTCTCGATATCTGCGACGAGGGTCTCCATATCGGTGGTGTTGCTCCAGCCGAGCTGATTTATCGCCGCAGGCACCTTGATGATCACTTCGGGCATCCCGGCGAGGACCGTCTCCCACTCCACCTTGGGGTTTGCCTCGTCGGCGCCGATGATGTTCTTGCCGCCAGCAAGATCGATCATATCGCTCAGGGCGGACCCCCGGCCGTAGGTCCAGAGAGCCCCCAGATCTCCGATCGACCCGCCCTCAACGTATACCATTGGCCTCTCCAGATCAGCGACCGCCTCAACGACCTCTGCCTTCTTCTCGCCGACCCAGTCGTTGTAGCTTTCGGCCTCCGCTTCTCGATCCAGAACCATCCCTAGGGTGGTCATCTCCGCCTCCAGGGTCTCGGCGTTGTATAGGTCGAGGCCCACGACGTCGATCTTCTCGAAGGGGGCGAGGTTCTCCTCCACCTCACTGGCCTTGTTCGCGTAGGAGATCACCAGCATCCCTGGCTCGATCTCGCCGGCATCGTTCTTGGCGAGGTCTGCTATCTTCTCGTAGTTGAACTCCTTCCAGGTCCCGACTATCTCCCAGCCGCCCATGATGTCTGCGAAGTAGTAGGCCTTGTAATTTGGAACGCTGTCTGTCGTTCCAACGATCATGTCGACGGCCCCTAGGATGTCCACCGCCTCGGCAGCATCGGAGTTGAGGACTACGATCTTCTCGACCGGGGCCTCGAAGGTGACAGACCTTCCCGCAGAGTCGGTTACGGTCAGGGGATATTCGACAGCGATCGCCATCCCTGGGATCAGGCAGGCGCACAGGGTCAGAAGCAAAATTAACGTCGTCTTATTCAAAAAATCTCCTCCTTGCGACTTGTTAAACGTAATTGCTTGAGACCTTATTAATTAATAAGAATTTCGGTCGATCTTTTGTAATTCACCGATGACAAATCTCGATATATTTCGGGCGGTTATATGAGCACCGAAAACCGGATTAAAGGCTGAAGGTTATATCCTGGGGGCACTGGCCGTCGAAGTCGGCAGGGCCCAACTTCAAAAGAGATCGATCTTGATGGACTGGGAGATCATAGGTTATGCTGCTGCGGCTCTGACGATGTTCGGGTTTCTGCCGCAGCTGGTGAAGATGGGGCGAACGAAGTCGGTCGATGACGTGAGCCTGGTCATGATGGTCCAGATGGGGCTCGGGGTCTTTCTATGGCTGGTCTACGGCCTCCACATTAAAAACTCGCCCTTGATTGTGGCCAACGTCGTCTCTCTGGCGACCCTGACCCTGGGTATTTTTGTTTACTTCAGGTACACCACCGGAAGGTACTTCAGATAAGAACGCAAAAAATGATGGTCAAAGGAGAACGTCGAGGAAGATAATCAGGTTCTGAGAGGATATTATGATGGAGAGGCTGACCAGATTTCAGAACGCGATTTTGATGGTTCTGACCTGGATGATGGCCCTGGTGGTCCTTCTGGCCACTCTGGAGCTCTTTTACATCATTGTCTCAGACATCGCCACCCCGCCCCTGGTCCTCTTGGAGATCGACGAGCTCCTGGAGATCTTCGGCTACTTCCTCCTGGTATTGATCGGCGTCGAGCTCCTCGAGACCTTCAAGATATATCTCGAGGAGAACGTCATCAACGTCCAGGTGGTCCTGCTGGTGGCGATCATAGCCATAGCGAGGAAGGTGATAATCCTGGACGTCAAGGGCCTTCCCAGCATGACCCTCTTCGGGATTGGGGTGATCATCGTCTCCCTCTCGGCGGGCTACTATCTGGTGAAGAAGAGTCAGCAGGACGAGAAGGCGTGCAAGCTTTAGAAGGGGTTGATCTCGTCACCTGAAAGCTTATCTATCCGGAGGGAGGGTTAGGGGAGGGCCGATGAGGACGGTTGGGGAAAGTCTCGCGACCCGAAGAAATCTCAAAACGAAGGGGTTAGTTTGAAGATAACTGAGATATGCCTATCGATATTCATATTATCGCTTTCAGTGTGGGGGACGGCTCTAGCCGAGGAAGGTATAAACAGCTCGGATAACGGTGCCGGGTCGGACGTCGCTTCATCCCCCGAGATATCGAGCCTTGAGGGGATCTGGACCTTCAGCCTCGGGGCTTCAGACGTCATCACCGCCTTACTGTACCAGTCGGAGGGGCTGATCTGGGGCGCCGCAAAATCCGAGGAGCCCGAGCCGATGGATGGCGTCCTCTCGGGATCGATCTTTGGGGATGGAGTCGAGATCAAGGCCCTTTATGCTGATGGAGACGTTCTGACCGTCACGGGGATGGTGGGCACTTTTGCTGGCGAGACCATACGGGGCAACTATTTCCAGATCGACAGCCTCGGATCGGCGACCAGCGGCAGCTTCGCAGGAATGAGGACCAGCAACGATACCTCAGAGCGCGCGACGCTGTCGGTCGCAGAGACTGCTCCGGAATCTGGTACATCTGAAACTTCGCTCGGCACCGAGGCCGAGTTTGGACCCGAGAACAAGACCGTCGAGGAGGAGCCGACGGAGTTCACCGACGTTCACCAGCTGTCGGCTGGCATAAACCCGCGGATACTGGGGTATGCAGCTCCGGTTACCGGAAAGAGCCGGATCGTTTGAAGATCGTTGGAGAGTCCGTCGCCGTAGGGGGACGGCGTATCGTCATCCCTCCATTTTTTCTTCGGGCTTATCCGCGTTCTCATCGCTCCGTTCACCCTTCCTCCGCACAACTCGACCGAGGGAACCCTTTAATCCGAATGGGGCGTAATTTCTGGGGAGGAGGAGAGACGTTTGTTCCCCGACGAAAATTCGACCGATCCCCCCGAGAGGGTCAAGACGGCTCTGGTGGAGGTGGCCGGTCGGTACTCCGACCTGGCCCGTGACCTCCGGGCAGACCTCGCCGCCGCGGGGGGTACCGAGGAGGTGTTGGAGCTCGCCGAGAGGTCCACCCTCGAGATGCTGGCTCGCCTTCCCCTGAGCCCGGTCTACTGCCCCTTCTGCACCTTTCACCGTCCGGGCGCCGAGGACTGCCAGGGCTGCGGATACGCCGCTCGGTACGGCCGGTGCACCGAGGCGGGATCTCCCTACGACCAGGCCCTGGAAGCCCACTACGATCTGGTCAGGGCGGTTGAGGAGTTAAGGCATAACCGAGCCGTGGCGAGGGCTCCGATCCCGATGGAGGAGGTCCGGGTCGCCCTTGGAGATCGGGCCGACCGGGTCATCGATCTCGCCGCCAGGTTCCGGCGGAGGGTCCGAAGGGCCCGAACCTCGGAGGAGGTGATGACCCTGAAGACGGAGTTCATGGCCGATCTGGTCGGAAACCTCCCCATAGAGGAGGTCTGCAGCCTCTGCGGCTTCGAGGATCGGGACCTCTTCGAGGCGAAGAACGGGGCCCTCCTGGGGTTGAGCCGCCACTGGGCCGCGGCTTGAGGGGTGAACCGGGCGACTTCGCACTCGGGGGCTCATCGGGTCGAAGGCTTCAGGGCCTTCGTCCTCGGCAGCTCGCCGCCGAGGCCGCCAGGACCGCCAGGGGGATGAGGCCAATGATCAGCACCGCCTCGATTGAGACGTCCAGGGCCGCGGCCAGGATCACCAGGATTATCCCGAGGAAGACGACGGTCCAGGAGCGGCGGGGGCCCAGGGAGCAGGCGCAGGAGGGCCCTGAGGGACTGGATTCGGATTTTGTCTTTTGGTCGACTGCGCTCATTTTTCTACCTCCATCTGTGCTCATCCGCGCCGTTCGACTCCCCTGTTCTCGATCCAAAGGCTGATGAGCCTATCCGACCTCGCCAGAGCCTCGTCTCGGCCCTCGAAGTGGTCGGCGGCGGATCTCATGGCGTCCATGAAGCCGGCCAGGTCACCGTCGTCGGCGAGCTTGGCAAGCCTTTTGCACTCCTCTATGTAGGCAGCTCTCACCCGCTCCGCCTCGGGGTTCTCCTGGATGCTGGGGTAAAGTTCCGGGCTCTGGGCGAGGATCCTGCCGACGAAGTCGATCATGATCTCGTAGACGGGGCTCATGAACCGTCTTGAGTTGGCGACGTCGAAATCGAGGGACTGCAGCGTCGAGCCCATAGAGATGTAGGCGAAGTGGGTGAGGGCCTGGACGACGGCCATGATCCGGTCGTGCTCTTCGGCCCCGAGAACCTCCACCCGGGCGCCGTCCTCCCGGAAGATCTCCTCCATCGGCGAGAGCCACGAGTCGCACCTTCCCGCAGCCGGGACGAGGATCACCGTCTGGCCCCGGATGGTTGGGATGGTGGGGCCGAACATGGGGTGGGTTCCCAGGACCTCGACCCCCTCGGGAGCCCACCTCATCATCGCCTCCATCGGCCCGGCCTTGAGGCTGGTGACGTCCATGAGGAGGCTTCCTGGCCGCATCCGGGGGGCGATCTCCTCGACGACCTTGGCCGTCTCCTTGATGGGGACGCTGAGGAGGACGACGTCGCTATCCGCCACCTCCGCCATCAGGTCGGCGGCGAACCGCACCCCCAGCCGCTCGGCGACGTCGACTTTGCCGCTTGGGCCCCAGACCGAGACGAGAAAGCCGTGGCCCTTGAAGTAGCGAGCAAACCAGCTTCCCGTGCCGCCGGTACCCCCCACGATCAGCATCCGGTTCTTCGTCCTCAAATCGATCGTCTGAGTCATCTGTTCTTCAGCTCCTCCCTGACCGCCTGCTCCATGACGTCGACGGGGGCCTTCCTCTCGGTCCAGATCTCTATCGATAGCGCCCCCTGATAAACGAGCATCATCACGCCGTCAAGGACCCTCGCCCCGGCATTGGCTGCATCTTGCAAGAGTTCCGTCTCCCGGTTGTAGACGATGTCGAAGACCGTCTGCCCCTCCCGAAAGAGCCGGCCGTCCACCAGCCTGGGGTCCCCAGCCCTCATCCCGACGGAGGTGGCGTTGACGACGACTTCGGCTTCGGGGACTAGCTTCTCCAAATCAGAGAGGCTGTAGCCCTTTCCACCGACGGAGGCCGCGAGATCCTTGGCCCGTCGAGGGTCCCTGTTGGCGATGGAGAGCTCCGCCCCGGAGAGGGCGAGCTGGCGGGAGATGGCCTTCGCCGCTCCTCCGGCGCCGATCACCAGGACCCTCCTCCCTTCGACCCGGACCCCGGCGCCCTCCAGGGCTCGCAGGGCTCCGAGGCCATCGGTGTTGTAGCCGAGAATCCTGCCGCCCCCCTCGCCATCCCCGAAGGCGACGGTGTTCACCGCTCCCATAGCGGCGGCGTTATCGTCAGGAACGACGACCTTCAGCGCCTCCTCTTTCAGGGGTATCGTCAGGTTCAGGCCGCCAAACCCCATCGCCTCCGCTCCCAAGATCGCGTCCCTCAGCCGCTCCCGCCTCACCCGAAAGGCGAGGTAGCGGGCCGAGAGGCCCATGGCTGAGAAGGCCGCGTTCTGCATCGCCGGGGAGAGGCTGTGCTCCACGGGGTCTCCAAAAACGGCGTAGACTAACATCCGAGGTAAGTTGTTCTTGAGGGGTAAATAATGGTGGGTCTGACGTGGTTTTACTTCAGTCCAAGATCTCTATTGCTGAACGAGCGGCGTCGGAGACCACCGAAAAAGTCTGAACTTGTGAGCGCACCATCGCCACCCAGAAGGCAACTCGACTTTGCTGTAAGTTATGATAAAATCTAGGTAGCAGGGGCGGAGGTTTTGGGATCGATCAAGATAGATCGATCTCATTTTGATTCGAGGCGTCCTCCCAATAAATGGATTGGTTGCTCGAAAGTAGATGCAATAATTTTAAACGTATTGCAGAACACATTGCTAATCGATTTCAAAGGGAGGGCTCAGCATAACAGATCCGATTCGACTGGCGATGCTATATTCTGCGCCTCTGGTCTGGCGCGATGAGTTGGGAGATGCAGATCCGATCGATATGCTGGACTTCAAGGCTGAACGAGATCTGATCTTCGAAAGCCTGAAGGAGACCGGCCGGTCGATCGAGGTGCGGGCCGAGGCTGCCACGGCGGACAACTTCAGCACGTTGGTCCTCCTGGGCTGCCGAGCCCTCCACTACAGCGGCCATGGTCATCCCGACTTTCTCGCATTCGAGGACGGGAGAGGGGAAGCCCACCCCATCGACCCCGAGACCTTGAAGGGGCTGTTTGCTTCCGGGGGCCCCAGCGGCGTAGAGCTGGCGTTTGTCAGCGCCTGCCACTCGCGAAAGGCAGGAGAGGCGTTCGTGGATGCGGGGGTGGCTCACGTCGTCTGTGTCAGGTTGGAGGAGCCGGTCTACGACCTCGCGGCCCGGAAGTTTGCGAGGACGTTCTATCTCGCCCTGGCGGCTGGCAAGACGGTTCAGCAGGCCTTCGACTCCGGCCGCGCTTCCGTCAAGGCGACGCCCCACTTGCAGGGATCGTCGTACGAGGCGGAGAAGTTCCTCCTCCTTCCCGAGTACGGCAAGCACGATGTCGCGGTCTTTGGGGACGCCTCCCCGGGAGCCTTCAAGGACGCCACGCCGCCTGCTCCAAGAAGCTACCTTCGGGCGAGGCCGGATCACTTCATCGGCAGGAGCGCTATCATGCAGGAGGTCATCTCGGACATCCTGGACGGGCGACTGGTCACAGTACGCGGCGGTCCTGGGATCGGCAAGACGGCCTTGGCGATCGAGGCGGGGCACTACATCAACGAGCGCCGTCTCTTCCCGGACGGGACGTTCTTCGTCGAGCTGCGAGGAGCTGCTTCGACGGATGCGGTCCGATTCGCGGTGGCGACGGCGATGGGGATCGAGGCGAAGGACGATGCGGAGCTCTTCGCCGCCATCGGCAATAGGCGCTTATTGCTGGTGCTGGACAACTGCGAGGATCCCCTGCATTACGCCGCTGGCGATTTTCGAAAGTTCATCGGCCGGCTCCTCCAGCAGGCTGGCGGCGCAAAGCTCCTCCTCACCTCTCGGCAATCCCTGGGCGGCGGAATTCCGGGGTTGGCTGAGAAGGTTCATCACCTCCACCAGCTCGATCGCGCGAGCGCTGCCCGTCTATTCATCGAGCGAGCCCCGCGCAAGCTCGACCCCTCTGAGATGAAAGGGCTGATAAACCATCCAATATTCGATATTTTATCAGGACATCCCCATGCCATCATTCTCGCGGCACCTCTCCTCCAAGATAAGACGCTCTCCCAGCTCTACGATATGCTGAGAATCCAGCCCGTGGAGACTCTTGTGACTCCAGGCGTTCCCGAGGACGAGCTTGACTCGATCCAGAGCTTAGCGGTATCCCTGGGCGTCTCGGTCAATTACATGCGAGAGCGAAAACCGGAGGCTGTTCGACTATTTGCGGTGATGGGCCTTTTGCCTTCCGGCGCTCTGTCGCAAAACCTGGACGCGATCTGGGGCGAAGGGTGGCGACCTCTGATGGACGGACTTGTGAGGGCTTCACTGGTGGAGCGGGAGGCGTTCGGCAAGAACGAGCATTTCTTCACCTTCCCCTTCGTCACAGCCTATGCGGAGCGTCTCCTGACGAAAGACGATCGAGAGAAGCATGCGATCAGAATCTGCGAGCATCTCGGAAACGTCGGTGAGGAGATTTATGGGGAGATAGGGACTGAAGATGCAGAGGTCGCCAAGGATATCTTCGCATTGCAGGAGGGAAACTTTTGGGCATGTATCGACCCCAATCGCCCTGCAAGGCCAAGAAGGGAAGATGAGGGATTGGCGCCAACAGCCCGGGTAGCAACCTACCTGCCCACGATTCTGTTGGCGATTGACCGGGCCGAAGATGGGATCCAAGCTGCCGCCATGGGGCGGGAAGCGTGCAGCAGAATTGGCGACATCCGGGGCGCGGCCAACACGCTCCAGGCGCTCGGCGACCTTAAGATGCGGCGCGATGATCTTGACGGCGCCCTCGCTGACTACCAGAACGCGCTCGGAATTTATCAAAAGATAGACGAAAATTTGGGCGCGGCCAACACGCTCAAGGCGCTCGGCGACCTTAAGATGCGGCGCGATGATCTTGACGGCGCCCTCGCTGACTACCAGAACGCGCTCGGAATTTATCAAAAGATAGACGAAAATTTGGGCGCGGCCAACACGCTGCAATCCCTTGGAAAAATCTGAGATTGGCGGAAGGAAAAAACGAAGAATCGCTCGACCTCCTCCTTTCCTCTCTGAAAATTCACCTTCGGATAGAGGATATGCTCGGCGTTGGAGCCGACCTGGGCTATATGGGAAGAGCCGTCAGCTCTGCAGAGAGATACGATGGGGCAATAGTTCTCTTTGAGATGGCGCTCTCAATATTCCGCGCCATCGACGACCGCTGGGGACAGGCTCTAGACCTCCGATTCCAGGCAGAGGCCTTTGATGAGATCGAAGCCAGAGCAGCGGCGAGAGCCGCATATTGGCAGGCCCGCGAGATCTTTCATGCGATTCATAGTCCGTCGGCCGAGGAGCTGGACGCGATATTTGAGGGCCTGAAAGAGCAGATGGACGAAGAAGATTATCGGGGTATGATCGCCGACCTGGAGGCGAAGGCAGAAGAGATTCGGATCGAGGGGGTGAAAGCGGCGTGGGAGGCCGCAAAGGACGATCCCTTCATTCAGGAGATCGCAGGAGATCTGTGGATCGATCTGAACTCGTACCAGTAATCAAAGCAGCTCCAGGAACTCGTCGACGCTCATCCCAGCCTGCCGGATGATCGCCCTCAAGGTGCCTCTGTCCAGCTCCTTGTGGTCGGGAACGACGAGCTGGGCGAAGGGATCGTCCCGCCTCAGGACGATATGGCTTCCCACCTGCCGTCTGAAGCGGAAGCCCTTCTTCACCAGAACTTTGACGCACTCTCGCCCCGAGATCGCCGGGAGCTTGCTCATACGGCCACCAGAAGGGCCTCAAGCCGATCCTCAGGGACTGGAAGGCCGTCCTCCTTCAGGGCGGAGGTGTAAGCCTCGATCGCCTCCTTGATGTTCTCTATCGCCTCCACCTTCGTCTCGCCCTGGCTGACGCAGCCGGGAAGGCTGGGGCATTCCGCCACCCAATATCCATCCTCGCCGGGGTAGATTATGACCTGTCTCATTGTATCGATCTCGTTAACAGCTTAGATATCAATCGACCCTTCCGGATCTGATCCATCCAGCAGGATTATCGCTAAACTGAGAGCCACTCCTCCCTGCTGATCTCTCCCTGCCTCAAGATCTTCTTTAATAGATCAACGCTGATGTCGCCTCTATGCGGGTTTGGAACCATCAACCTGATCGATCCCTTCAGCATGATGGGATGGGGCCCTCTTCCCGTATAAGGACCTTCGAATCCCAGGGCATGCAACCGCCGGATCAGCTCGTTCCAGGAGACTGGCGAAAGCCGAGACATGACTCTAAGCTTCTACCGGCGCCTCTGGCACTTCGATCTTATGCCCGTCGATGGCCGGTATGGGAAGATCGAATCGCAGGCTGAAAGCTATCCAGTCTTCTATCGCGAGCCTCAAATTCTCGCGGCACTCAACCTCGGTCTTGCCGGCCGCCCAAACCCCCTTCAGCTCCGGCACTTCGCCGTAATAGGGCTCCTCATCATCGATGACCTCGTAGACCGCCCTGGACATCGCCGCCTGGATGTACTCGCAGAACATATCAAGATCTTCTTTGATGGTATGAGATATAAATCAGTTCTTCCTCGACAGGGTGATGTTGATCCGTGATCGCTCAGGCCGGAAAGCCTCCGTCAGGAAGCCGGCACCGCTCTTCCACGCCGCCAGAGAAGCCCACCTTTTTGGCCTTTCGCCCTAAGGCGGAAACCGCCTCGCCACCATCTCCCGCACCTCAGCGAGCCACGCCCTCCTCTCCTCCGGCGTGCTGGTCACAACGACCGAAAAGGTCCTTCGGCGCACATCGGTGACGCCGCAGAGCCCGAAGACGCACCTCTTCCAGAGCATCTCCAGAGGATCGCCGAAGGCCTCCATCTCCCGCTCCTCGGGGGTGTTGGCGGTGTTGAAGACGAGGGCGCACTTCGCCTTCAGCAGGCCGACGGGGACGCCCTCGCCGCCGTCCCCTTCGATGAACTCGTAGGCGACGCCGGGCCGTATGACTCGGTCGACCCATCCCTTCAGGATCGCCGGAGGCTGCCCCCACCAGTTGGGGTGGACGATGACGATCCCGTCGGCGGCGGC
Organism: uncultured Methanotrichaceae archaeon; assembly: GCA_964530375.1. Taxonomy (GTDB): domain Archaea; phylum Halobacteriota; class Methanosarcinia; order Methanotrichales; family Methanotrichaceae; genus Methanocrinis. The sequence goes on along the minus strand of CAZHAO010000013.1, from coordinate 5,172 downwards.
GATCTCGTCGCAGTGATTCTTTATGGCGGGATCGAGGGCGGCGCCCTTCGGGATCTCGGGGCCGGGGAGGATCGGGTCGAACCTCTCGGCGTAGAGGTCGTGAACGGTGACGTCGTGGCCGTTTTGCAACAGCTGCTCGACAGCCGCCTCTGCTATGGCGTGATTGAAGCTTCCGGGATCGGGATGTCCGATGATGACAGATACTCTCATGGGCTTTAAAAATGAAACGGGTATCTTAAGCTCGGGTTCCTGTTGGAGAAGCCTTTGATATGGTGGAGGCCTCAGGCCGGGCCTTAGCGGCGCGGTCTCGGCGCCGGCGGCCTCCAAGCCCCCGGCCTCGCTTCGAGCCGTTCCTTTACTTCTTCTAATTCTTCTCCTTCTTCTCGGGAGGCTTCGCCTGCTCGTGAGCGAGGATGGAGGCCTTGGCGTGAACCCGGACGAAGGGGCTCTCATCCTCCTCAGCCGCCCTCTTCAGGATCTCCATGGACTTCTCGTCCATCATCTCCCCCAGAACCCAGGCTGCTCCGCCCCGTATCTCCTCGTTCGTCTCCTTCTCCAGGAGGAGCGTTGCCATCCTGTCCTGGACCAGGTCTCTTCCCATGGCGGCGAGCCCCACCATGGCGTTGGCCTTGACGACGTCCTCGGGGTCCTTCAGGGCAGAGACGAGGGGCTCCACCACCTCGGGACCGCCCTTCTTGGCCAGGGCGTTGACGGCGTTCGCCCTCAGAAGCATGTTTCCCTCTTTTGTGACGACCTCGGCCAGCTTATCGACCGACCAGGTGGCTTCGGGCAGGTTCTCCGGCACCTGGGGACCGGCCAGGGCGTCGATCGCCTCGGTCTCGCCCAGGGGGACGGCCTGGGACTTCTCTTTTTTTCCCTTCTCCTCCTGCTTCCCAGTCTCCTTCTTGTCTTCGGCCATGGGCTGATAAATGCAGCCTATTCTACTTCAATTTTTCCAAGTTCGAAGGCCTTCCTGTTGACCTCCAAAAACCTCGCCGGAACCGTCGCCGAGAGGGCCGAAAGGAGGGTCGCCTCCTCGATGGGAAGGTGCTTGGAGAGGGCTCCCAGCATCACCACGTTCGTCGCCTGGGGGCTTCCGGCCTTTGCCGCAAGGCCCGTGGCGTCCATCGACTTCACCTCTGAAGCTACAGCTCGGAGAGGGGCGAGGATCTCCTCGATGGAAGGGTAGCTGGCCTCTCCCGCGGTGACGGTGACAGGAAGGACGGGTCTGGTGTTTACCAGGGCGACCCCCCGGGGGGAGAGGTAGTGAGCGTACCTCAGGGCCTCCGCTGGCTCCATGGCCAGGAGAACGTCCGCGCTCCCCGGAGATATCATGGCGCTGAAGTCGCACCCGACCCTGATGTGGTTTATGACGCTTCCGCCCCGCTGGGCCATGCCGTGGGTCTCCACACCCCTGACAGACAGGCCAGCCATCATGGCGGCTCGACCGATGATCTCGGATATCAGGATCACCCCCTGGCCGCCGACTCCGACGACGACGACGTCGCACTCTGAAGTTCTCATTTCACCACCTCGATCGCCTTCTGCGGACATATCTCTGCGCAGACTCCGCAGCCAGAGCAGAGGGCGTTGATCTTTGCGACATTGCCGTCGAACTCGATGGCGGGGCAGCCGAACTTGATGCACAATTTGCACCCGCCGCACATCTTTTCGTCGACTTTGAACCTCGGTCGGCGGACTCCGGCCCTGATCTCGCTTATGACGCAGGGCCTCTTGGCCACCACCACCGATAGGCCCGGATGGCCCCTCGCCCTCTCGAAGGTCTCGATGGTGGATTCGACGTCGTAGGGGTCTGCGGTCTCGACGAAGCCGGCGCCGAGAGACCGGCAGATATCCTCCAGGGACAAGGCTGGAGAGGGCTCGCCGGAGGCGGTGCGCCCGGTCCCGGGATGGGGCTGGTGGCCCGTCATGGCTGTGATGGAGTTGTCGAGGATCACAACCGTCATCTGCGCCCCGTTGTAGGCGGCGTTGAGAAGGCCCGTAAGGCCAGAATGGAGGAAGGTCGAGTCCCCCAGAACGGCGCATATCGGCCTCTCTTCGCCCCCGAACCTGATCCCCGCGCCGACGGCGATGCTGGCGCCCATGCAGAGGCAGGTGTCGACGGTCCCCATCCCGACCCCCATGGTGTAGCAGCCGATGTCGTTCGGATAGACTGCGTCCTTGCCGAAGGCCTTTCTCATGGCGTAGTAGGATGCCCGATGGCTGCAGCCGGGACAGAGGGCCGGAGGCCTCGGCGGCAGAATCGAGAGGACCTCGGGTTTCAACCTCAAAGCTGTCCTTCTGGGCAGATCGATCATATCGGCGATGGCGTTTCGCACAGTGAGGGGGTCCAGCTCTCCGACCCCCGGGATGGACCCCGACCTCTTCCCCAGGATCTGGACTCCTGGGTTACGCTCCTTTGCCACCATCTCGACGAACTCCTCGACGACCGGGTCCATCTCCTCGACCACCAGGACCCGCTCGATCCGTTCCAGGAAGTCGCCGACCATCTTCCTGGAGATGGGGTAGGTCCCTATCCTGAGAAGAGATACGTTGGCCTCCAGCTCGGCGATCGCCTCCGCGGCGTAGAGGCCGGCGATCCCCGAGGCGATGACGCCGACCTCGCTCTTCATCTCAAACCTGTTCCACACCTCTTTTGCGAGGGCCGCCTCGATCCCGGCCTGCTTATTCAGAAGCTCGACGTGCAGCGGCCGCGCGTGGACGGGGAGGGCGACCCTCCTGGCGGGGTTCTTCTCGAATTGCGGGCTGACCATCCTCTTTGTCGGCGGCCCCACCTCGACGTCGGCCCTGGCGTGGGAGACCCTCGTCGTCGGCCTCAGCATCACTGGAAGGCCGAACTCTTCGGATATGGCGAAAGCCCGGAGGATCATCTCCCTCGCCTCCTGGGGGTCGGCGGGGTCGAGGCAGGGGACCCGGGCGAACGCTGCATACCTGCGGGAGTCCTGCTCGTTCTGAGACGAGTGGCAGTAGGGGTCGTCGGCGGAGATCACCATCATCCCGCCCCCGACGCCGAGGTAGGCCAGAGTCATGAAGGGGTCTGCTGCGACGTTCAGCCCCACGTGCTTCATGGTGACGGCGGACCGGGTCCCCGTCCAGGAGGCACCGATCGCCACCTCCATGGCCACCTTCTCGTTCACAGACCATTCGACGTGGATCCCGTGCTCTTTTGCGATGGGAGCGAGAAAGTCCACGATCTCGGAGGAGGGGGTTCCGGGGTAGCCAGATACCACCCCCGCCCCCGCCTCAAGGATGCCCTTGGCGATGGCGACGTTTCCCAGCAGATATTCTCTCAAGATGAAACCCGTCCTTGAAGTTGACTCGTCCGCGAGGCGGATACGGCTTGATCTCCGATCGTCCGGTCATGGGTGATAGCCCTTTCGATAAAGCCGTTTCGAGACCGACTGATTCGCGGGAGCGATGGATGCGAAGGATGGGGGGGGGCACCAAAAGCTTCATCGTCCAAAAAGTTCTAAGAAGAGGGTGGAGGAATTATCATCAAGAGATCGACCAACGTCCTTTTTGTGGCGATGCTGGCGGCCGCCCTGGCGGCCTTCGCCGGATGCGCTGAAAAATCGACGGAGCCGCAAGGGGTGGGCT
>CAZHAO010000013.1:0-1544 GCA_964530375.1 uncultured Methanotrichaceae archaeon | reverse complement strand
GCTCAGGGCCCGAGGCGGGCGCCGAGGAGTTTTCGAATGAGACGACGGTGAACGAGAGCTGCGAGGAGGAGTACACCAAGTTCACCGCCTGCCCTGCCGACGAGATGGAGCCGAAGCTCGATTCGAAGGGCGAGCCGTCGCCGGGATGATCGGCTTCGTTGGGAATGTGCTTTCTTTGATATAATGAACGGCTGCGCCGTCCCTGTCGCAGCCGAACTTATTTATCCCTCCGCGATCTCGAAAACTTTTTCGGGAATGGCGCAAAGACGAAAAAGGCGAACCGCCGTTCTCTCCGGATGTGATCCTCAATGAAAAAATGCAGATACATAGTTCTATCAGCAGCTGTCCTCATCCTGGCGGCCCTCGCCATAATCCCGGCGGCCACCGCCAGCGAGAGCGAGAGCAGCTCAGACCCGACGACGAACCAGGACCTGGAGGTCCTCTTCCAGGTATCGACGATCGACGCCCTCCTTCTGAGCGTCTACGACGGCATCCTCCCCGTAGGCGAATTGAAGGAAAGAGGCGACTTCGGGATCGGAACCTTCGACAAACTTGAGGGCGAGATGGTCGTCGTCGACGGCGTCTGCTACCAGGTGAAGGTTGACGGCATCGCATACGTCGTCCCCGACGACGTCACGACCCCCTTCGCCACCGTCACCTTCTTCGATCCCGACGAGACGGTTTCGGTCGAAAAGGCCGATAACATGACGGAGCTCGGCGAGATCCTCGAGGCGAGCTTCCCCTCGGAGAACGTATTCTACGCCGTTCGGATCGACGGCACCTTCCCGTACGTCAAGACGAGGAGCGTCCCCGCCCAGGAGAAGCCATACCCCCTCCTCGTCGACGCCGTAGCCAACCAGACGGTCTTCGAGTTTGAGAACGCCTCCGGGACTGTCGTGGGCTTCTGGTCGCCCGAGTTCGTAGACGGCATCAACGTCCCCGGCTACCATCTCCACTTCATCACCGACGATCGGAAGGCTGGCGGCCACATCCTCGACCTCCGGGTGGAAGGGGCCGAGGCAAAGCTGGACCTGACCCCCAACATCTTCATGGCCCTCCCGACGGCGGGCGACTTCTTCAGCGTCGACCTAACGAGAGACCTCTCCGGCGACCTGGAGAAGGTGGAGAAGTAGAGGGCGATAAGTCGAAGAGCACGGCCGACTTAAAACATGTAAGATCGAGAGCGGCTACGTCCGCCCCTCCCGGCTCAAATGGCAGCGGACCATCCTTAACAACGCGCTAGGATGCCGAAGCTGAATTTTTTAAATTTTATTTTTCCTCAAAACAATCAGAAGAGGATTTTGAAAAACCTAATTAATGGGAAAGTTTATATACTATAAATTCTATACTATAGCATATGAGGACGCTAATAGACTTCTCTATCTTGCAGGAATACAATGAAAATGTCCTACCGCGTGGTGATAAGCTATCAGCAATATCCAAACTTGTTAACTGGAATGCGTTTTTACCGATAGGAGACGGCCTTTACAAAAGTCAAACATCGCACCCCGCTGCAAGCAGCGGGGCATGTTCGCGATGTTCAT
>CAZHAO010000012.1:5891-18073 GCA_964530375.1 uncultured Methanotrichaceae archaeon | reverse complement strand
AGGACTACACCTGCCTGAAGGGCTTCTGTCCCAGCTTCGTCACCGTCGAGGGGTTGATGTCGACGCAGATAGTCTTGACCCTCGACGGGAGGAGGTTTCCGGTGGCGATGGAATGGAGCATCGTCGCCATCATGATCACCATGTCGACCCCCCGGAGGGCCTCGAACATCGCCTTCTGAGCCTCGACGGTATCGGTGATGACGTCGGGGAGGGGTCCATCGTCCCTGATCGATCCCGCCAGGACGAAGGGTATCCCCTTTTTGATGCACTGGTACATGATCCCTCCCTTCAGTTTGCCGTCGTCCACCGCTTCGCGGATGGAGCCGCTGGCTATCACCTCGCTGATGGCGTAGATGTGGTTCCGATGGCCCGCTGAGGTGAGGTTTCCATGAGGGTCCATCCCCAGGCTCGTCCCGAAGAGCTGCCTCTCGATGTCGTGGACCGCCAGGGCGTTTCCCGCCAGGAGGACGTCGACGTAGCCGTCACCGATCAGCTCGGCGAGGGCCTCGGAGGCTCCGGTGTGGATTATGGCCGGGCCGCCCACCACGGCGATCTTCCCCCCGGCCCTCTTGGTGGCCAAGATCTCCTCGGCCAGCTGCTTTACGATCTCGCTGGAGGGGCGCTCCGAGGAGACCTCGTTGGACATGAACTCGAAGAAGGTCTTCTCCCGGGGCCGCTCGGGCGGCACCACCCTCACCCCAGCGGTCCCGACGACGACCATATCCCCCCTCTCGATCTGGCCGATGGGAACGCATATCGCCCGACCGTCTTTGACGACGATCAGGCAGTCCATCTGGATGTCCTCCACCTCCAGCCAGGCTCCATGGTGCCGGACGTGGGTGAGGTGGTTGGTGGTGGAGTAGAAGCCCCGGGGGACCACCCTATCCTGGGGCGCCATCTCGATGTGGACGTCCTCGGCCTCGATCACCCGGGCGCCGAGGGGGTGGAGGGCGAGAAGGATCTTGTCCAGGTGATCGGCGTCCCCCCCCGAAATCGCTATCTTCACGTAGCTCGTATCGTGCTTCCTCTTCCCCACCCGGAAGGTCTTGATCTCGAACTCGCCGCCCATGCTCATGATCTTGTCCAGCGCCTTGGTGAGCGTGAGCGAATCAATAAGGTGTCCTTCCATCTCTATATCGCAGGTTTCGCTCATGGTGACCATCCTCTAGGTCGATCTGATCCTCCTAATAACAGTTCCGTTTTGACCCGCCGTTCCGCCATCTTGGTTACCAGAGCTGCCCATCGACGACGGACTCGGTCTTGTCGTTGGTGCTCATGACGAGCCTCTTGATCTTCACCAGGTATCCGCCGGGAGAAGGTTGGGGCGGATCGAATATCGCCCGCACGCCCATCCTTCGGAAGTGCTCCTCGAAGTCCGTCGCCGTCTGGAGGTCTTTCACCATAATCTCCACCTCCTGGACGATGGGGTCTCCGGCGATCTTCGTCTCCACCGTCTCTCTCATGGGCCCAAGCATGCTCTTTCCGAGCCGCAGGCACCTCTCTATAAACTCGTCCTCGGAGTCGGACCACTCCGCCGCCTGGAACCCCTCCCGGACGACCCGGGAGAAGAAGAAGTCCTGGCCGTAGTCGTTGTAGTACCGGAAGGCGAACTCGAGGTCTTTGCAGTTGCTCTCGGAGCTGGTGTACTTGATGGGGCTTTTGATGTTCGCGGGATCTTTGATGACGACCCCCTCCCTTCCCCGGGACCCCAGGTCCTTTACGATCTCCTTTATCTCCCCCGCCGCCTCATCGAGCCCGAACTCGCCGAAGAGGCGGACGGCCCTGATCCCGTACTCCTCGGCGAGAGCGTGAGTTTTCTCGTAGCCTTCAACGTCCCTCTTCCCCTTTCGCGATACGTCGAAGAGGTAGAAGTCCATCGACTCGGCGGCGTAGACCTCCTTTGGAACGTAGGGATTTTTCGGACCCACCATCTCGCCGCATAAGACCAGGTCCGGATGGTCTCTGAAGACCTCCGGAGGTATCTGATCCTTCGCCACCTCCGTCGAGTAGGGACAGATGAAGCCGCCCCGCGTGAGGGCGATGACGCTTCCACCAACCCAGACGACCCGGACGTTGTGGCCGTTCATCTTCTCCTCGACGAGGACCCCGTCGGAAAAATGGCGTCTTATGGCGGGCGAAAGCATCATCGCCCGCCTGATCTTCGGGTAGCCGTAGACGATCTCGTTATTGTCGAAAACGACCGTCCCGGCCTCTATGCCGGAGACGGCTTTGTCGAACCTGAGGAGCCGGGGCGTCGGCCAGTCGGAAGATCGGACCACCCGCCCGAGCATCCGTTCCATCCTCTCTGGCGATAAGCCCAGCCCGTCCGCCGCGGCCCGAAGGTTCATCTCTGCTTCACCAGGTAGTCGAAGAAGCACCGCCTGGTCAGCATCCCCACAAGCTCATTCTTCTGGTTTAGGACCGGCATCCCGCCCAGGTCCAGGTCCAGCATCCTCTTTCTCGCCTCCTCGAGGGGCGTGTCCACGAAGACCGACTTGACGTCCCGGCTCATGACGTCTGAGACCAGGAGGTTCTTGATCCGAGCCTCCTGCTGGCTGCTGGGGACCAGGTCTCGAAAGGCCCGCAGGGACTTCGCCACGTCCCGTTCAGATATGATCCCCACCAATTTGCCGTTCTCCATCACCGGAAGCCTCCCCACATCCCGGTCGAGCATCACCCTCCGGACGTGGATCAGCCGGTCGGAGGGGGTGGCGGTGAGGGGCGTGCGCATGGCGTCGGCGGCGAGCCCCGTCATCCTGATGGCCTTCAGCATGTCTTTTGGCCTCACCCAGCCCAGGATCTTCTCCCCCTCCATCACCACCAGAACTGAGGTCTTCTGGAGGAGAAATACGGCGTCCTCGACCTTCATATCGGGATCCACCTTGATCACTGAGTCGGTGGTGGCGGAGGCGACGTGAAGGGAGGAGGCGGGCAGGCCGAGCCGCTGCCTGGTTCCCAGAACCCTCGCGATCTGCCTCATGGTGATGGTGCCGCCGAGCTTGCCGTCGTTGGTGACGAGAAGCCTTCGGAGATCGTGCTTCTCCATGACGTCCAGAGCGTGGGCGATCCTCTCCGACTTGTCTATCGTCATCGGCGTCGACATTATATCCTTTATAATCATGATGACCACCTCGCCACTTCCTTGGTTATATCTCGGGTCGAGAAGAACCCCACCACCTTCTCATCTTCCACCACTGGGAGGCCGCATATCTCCTTATCGAGAAGGATTTTGGCCGCGTCCACGGCCTTGACCTCGGAGTTGGTGAAGATTATCGGGTAGGACATTATGTCCTCAGCCACGAGAGGGACCTCCTTTACGTACCTGTACCCCTTCCTCCCAGCGGTGGTCTCCTTCCTCGCCATCTTGATGCTCTTCCCTTTCAGCTCGTCCTTGGCGTCGGATACCCCCGATATGGCGAGGTTGGTGTGGGTTATCACCCCCACGGGGGTGTAGTTGTCCTCGTAGACCACGACCCGATCGACGCCGTTATCGATCATCTCCTCCAATACGTGGTCGATGGTGTGGTGCCTATGGACGCTGACGACGTCTTTTGCCATCAGGTCCCCCACCTTGGATCCGGGATTCTTCTCCACGAAGTAGGTGATGAGGTCTCTTGAGGTTATGATCCCCACGATCTCTCCCCCATCCCTCTCCACGGGCAGGCCGTCGATCCCGTTCTCTTCCATGATCTCCGCGGCCTGTTCTACGGTGGCTCCGGGGTAGATGGTGATGGGCCGGTCTGTCATCACCAGCCTGATGGGGACTTTGCTGATGGGGCGCCTCCGCCACTCTGGGGCTGCCTGGCTCAGCCGGTGTGATATATCGTGTTTGGTGACAATTCCCGCCAGCTTTTCTCCGTCCATCACGAGAAGCCTGCTGATGTAGTGCTTGAGCATCAGGTTCCTCGCTCGCTGCACAGGCTCTTCCTTGTCGATGACGTAGACGGGAGATTGCATGTAATCTTTTACCTTGCTCATGGTATAATCCCTCGTTTCTCCTCCGCAAATGCCCTGATGAAGTCTCGTTTGGTGATGATTCCCACCAGCGATCCGTTCTCCATGACCGGCAGGGCTCCGACGCCCTTCTCCATCATAGTATCCGCCGCCGAGCCGATGTCCGCCTCCTTCGTTGTGGATACCAGGTCTCTTCGGACCAGGATCTTTATCGGCTGGCTCATGACCTCTCCGATGTCGCCGGTCACCACTTTCCCGAACGCCTCGCCACTTCCCAGGTACCTCATGATGTCCGAGGCCGTGACCATGCCGATGAGGATGGAGTCCTGGACCACGGGGAGCTTTCGGAAACCACCCTCCTGGACCATCATCCTGGTGATCTTCTCGATCGAGATCGAGCCGTTGGCGGTGATCACGTTGGGGCTCATGAACTCCTCGACCTTGATGCCGGTGTTCACCCCCGCCACGAGCTTTGCGAAGTCGTGCTCAGTGATCAGGGCCTTTATCCTGTTATCCTCGTCCACCACGGGCAGACCGCCCACGTTCTTCTCGTACATCAACTTTAGGGCATCTTCGACGGAGGATCTCTCGCCGATGGATATGAGCCTCGGGCTCATGATCTCTCTGATGTCGGCGTTGATGGCAGCGAGGATCTTTCCTTCATACTTCTTTTTCAGCAGGTTGTGTCTTATGCCGCCGCCGAGGAAGTCGACGACGTCGACGCCGGTGACGAAGCCGAGGAGCCGCCGCGTTCCGGCATCGGCTATCGGCAGCCTCCCGAAGCCGTAAGCGGTCATGATTTTGATGGCTCCTATGATGGTGGTGGTGGGTGGCGCTGTCACCACCTCAGCGGTCGCAATGGTGAGAACGTCTCCTGTGCGCTTGGAGGCTCTCGAATCGAACTGGACGGGTCCTCTGTCCATCGCTCCCGGCATCCTGATCTTCCGATCCTCTGATGATCTCTTCATTGTCCCTCACCAAAGATGGCTTTGATCACGTCGAACCTGTCGATTATTCCCACAAGCTTGCCGTCGTCGACTACGGATATCCTGCCGATCTCGCGATCCAGCATCGTCTTTACGGCATCGCGAAGGATCGCCTCTGGACTTACGCTGAAGAGAGGCGTGCTCATCAGTTTTTCCACTTTCATTACTTCCTTGGTATCTTTGCTTATCCGGGCTCCGCCCTTCTTCAGTATGTCGAACCGGGTGATCATCCCCACGGGGTTGCCCTTCTCGTCCACCACCGGCATCCCGGTGAAGTCGGAATCGAGCATGGCATCCCAGACTCTGTTCACCGAGTCCTGGGGGCTGCAGGTCTTCGTCTCTGTGTTCATCACGTCTTTGACCTTTTTTTCTGCCAACTTCTCGGGGTCGATCATCTTGAAGATGTCAATGGGGCTGACCACGCCCTCGAGGCGTCGGTCCTCCGAAGACCGGACCACGGGCAGTATCGCGTAATTGGCCGAGAGCAAGAACTTGGCCGCTTCCACTAGATCGGTTTCGGGGGTGACAAGAGGGGCTTCAACAGAGAAACCGGAGACCGTGACGTTCGAACGGGTCGAAGCTATCTTCAGCATATCCCGGTCGGTGACGATCCCCCTCACCTGTCCCTGGCCGTCTTTTATCGGCAATCCTCGCAGCTGGTTGTCGCGTATCAGCTGCCGCGCCCGGGTGACGAAGTCGCCTTCTTCCACGCTGACCGGATCCGTTGACATGATCTCCCCAACTAAAACTCCCATATTACGCCTCCTGCACAACTCCGGAAAATTCCAAAATGTTCATCTATTCCCGTCTCTGCAGCTCCAGCAGAGAAGCTCGCCGTTGACCTCTTCCAGGTTGTCAGAGATCTGGCCGCACCGCTCGCAGATCCCCCTTATCATTTCCCTTTTTTCCTCGAAATGGACGCTCTCTCGGTGCATCTCTATTAGGTGGCTCAGGATCTCTCCCATGCCGATCGAGGCCGACCCGGATACGAGGTCGGTATCGGTGATTATGCCTAGGAGCTTCCCCTCGTTCGATATCACCGGAAGCCTCTTCACCCCCGATTTGAGCATCTTTATGGCGGCGTCGCTCAAGCTTACGTCGGGGAGGACTGTGATCAGGGGTGAGGACATCACGTCGCCCACCTTCACGCCTCTCGGGTCTGCGGCCCTGGCAACTATCTTTCCGACCAGATCTCGTTCAGTTATGATCCCCGTCGGCTGGTCGTTGTGAATCACGATCAAGCTGCCCACGTTTGCGGAGAACATCTTGTTCGCAGCCTTCACCACATCAACCTCGGAATCGACGGTGATCACAGGTCGGGCCATTATATCCCGCACCGGAATCTCTGTTTCCATGCTTGTCACCTCCGCGGCAGATTGCCGCTCTTATTAAAGAGATTCCCTCTATAAAAGGATCACTGCATACTTTTCTCTCGAATTCAAAACATATTATAATTTTGTCATTCTGAGATGTGGTGGAGGATGTGATCGATCTCGGCTAAGATCAGATCGACGCCGAGGCGGGCCGCCGAGGGGGAGCCGGGAAGGCAGAAGACGGGAGTGCCTCCCACCACCCCCGCCGAGGCCCTGGTGAGGATCGCTCTCGTCCCCACCTCCTCGAGGCTCTTCAGCCTGAAGATCTCGCCGAAGCCGGGGATGGTCTTCTCGAATAGTGGCTCCGCCGCCTCGATGGTCAGGTCCCGGGGCGCGAGGCCCGTGCCGCCGCATAGGATGAGGACGTCGGCCTCCGACGCCAAAATCGCCCCCCTCACCGGCTCCACCCCGTCAGGGATGAGCCGATATGTGAAGTTCCGGCGGGCTTCGCCGAGCCGATCCAGGATCGCCCGTCCCGAGAGGTCTTCGGCCTCTTCAGGCTCCGCCACCGGCCCGAACTTCTCGAACCGGGAGGTGCTTACGACGACGACCTCGATCTTCATTTATCTATCGTTAGTTCCAGAAGGATAAAGCTCTTCTCCATCCTCGCCAACGGTTTTATCTCAGGAGGTCGATTCTGGCCACCATGGCGCTTCTGGCGGTGGACGGTGGCGCGGGAACCCAGGGGATCCTCCTCTTCCGAGGAGCTGGAAAGCTTTGAGGTGAAGGGAGATGGCTGAGGAGATCGGACGGGGCGCTGAGGCGGTGATCGCCCGGGACGGAGACCGGGTTACTAAGGTGAGGTTGCCGAAGGGGTACAGGATGCCCGCCCTCGACGAGAGGATCAGGCGGGAGAGGACGGTGATGGAGTCGCGGATCATCTCGGAGGCCCGGAGGTGCGGCGTCCCGACGCCGATCGTCCTGGACGTCGACAGGTTCAGCCTCACCATGGAGCACGTCGAGGGGGCGAAGCTGAAGGATGTGATCGATCAGGACTTATCCGAGAAGGTGGGGGAGCTGGTGGGACGGCTCCACGCCTGCGGGATCGTTCATGGCGACCTCACCACCTCCAACATGATCCTCCGAAAAGAGAAGATCTACTTCATAGACTTCGGCCTCGCCTTCCACGACCAGAGCCTAGAGGCCCAGGGGGTGGACGTCCACGTATTTTTCCAGACAGTGAAGAGCACCCACGACCGTCCCGAGGAGCTGATCGATGCCTTCGGTCGGGGATACGCCAAAACCTACTCGCGGGCCGGGGAGGTTTTAAAGCGGGTCGGGGAGATCGAGGCGAGGGGGAGATATCTCTGACCAAATCATTAACTTTATGTAGTAAACGACTCGTAAGAAGAACGATCTCAGAGCTGTTAGTTCCAAAGTGGTGATGGTACATGGCAGAAGATGATGTGGTATTCGTCGGCAACAAACCAGTGATGAACTACGTATTGGCAGTGGTCACCCAGTTCAACAGCGGCGCTAAAGAGGTGAAGATCATGGCCAGGGGACGAGCGATATCCAGAGCCGTGGACGTGGCAGAGGTCTCAAGAAGCCGATTTTTGGGCGACGTCAAGGTCAAGGACATCCAGATCTCCACCGAGACTATGAATACCGATCGGGGAGAGACGAACGTCTCGGCCATCGAGATCACCCTCGCGAAGTGAGGTAGAGCCTTCTTTCTGGAGCGCGGGGTGGAATTGACCACCAGGATCGGGGTCATCTCCTCCGGTCGCGGGGAGAACGCGAGGTACATCATCGAGGCTGCCCGCTCGGGGTACATCCCCGCAGAGGTCGCCATCGTCCTGGCGGACCAGATGGAAGCCGGAGCCCTCAGGATCGCTCGCGAGGCCGGGGTCGAAGCGCACTATTTAGACCCCTCGGGCCTCTCCCGGGCCGAGTACGACGCCCTTCTCATCGACCGTCTGGACCGGGCGGGGGTCGATCTCGTCGTCCTCACGGGGTACATGAGGATCCTCTCACCGGAGTTCGTCCGCCACTTCAAGAACAGGACGATCAACATCCACCCCGCCCTCCTCCCAGCCTTCCGGGGCCTCGACGCCTTCCAGCAGGCCCTCGACTACGGCGTCAAGGTGACGGGGACGACGATCCATCTCGTCGACGAGGAGGTCGACCACGGCCCCATCATCCTCCAGGTTCCCGTAGAGGTGAAGGGCGACGACACCCACGAGAGCCTGAAGGCGAGGGTCCAGGAGGCGGAGTACAGGGCCTACCCCCGGGCCCTGAAGCTCTTCATCGAGGGGGGGCCGAGGGTGGTGGGAAGGAAGGTCGTCTTTGAGGGAAAGGAGGCTGATAGATCTTGAGGACTCTTTGGGCGCCCTGGAGGATGGATTACATCCTCAGCGACAAGTCGGGAGCTTGCATATTCTGCGAGAAGGTCGCTGAGGATCGGGATGTCGAGAACCTGATCCTCTTCAGAGGCAGGCACAACTTCATCATCATGAACGCCTTCCCCTACAACAACGGCCACATGATGGTCGTCCCCCGCCGCCACACCTCGACCCTCGCCGGCTGGAGCGAGGAGGAGAGGGCCGAGTTTCTGGAGCTCGCCGACCTCGCGGTCGAGATCCTGAAAAGAACGATGAACCCCAACGGCTTCAACATCGGGATCAACATGGGCGAGTGCGCGGGGGCGGGGATAAGAGATCACATCCACCTTCACATCGTCCCGCGCTGGTCCGGGGACTGCAACTTCATGCCCGTCTTCGCGGACACGAGGGTGATCCCAGAGCACATCCAGGCGACCTACGAGAAGCTCCAGGCGGCGCTAAAAGAAGTCTTGGGCTGAAGGATTCTTCAGGGCTGCTTAACAAACTTTTTATATTCTCGCTTAATGGAACCAAATTATGGAATATTAATTATGTTAAAAGTATGTGTTTAGCTCACGTCAATCAGCATCGTCAAAGCCATTTTTTGGCTCTCACGTTGCCAGTTTCGTTGATTTAATATCGAGTGAACTGCGGCGGTAGATATCGTTTTTCAACTTGCCGCACGATGTTTGTCGGCGTGAATTCAATGACAAGAACCAACATCGGGTAATCGATTCAGGGGGAGCTAAACACGTACTGTTAAAACTTTGGTAGATTCTGTAATCGACGGACGCCCACGGAAATGCTTTAATAGCCTCTGAACTTATTATGAAGCGGACGGTGATGGAGTCCACCTCAACCGCCACACGGCTGATGACTCCTGAATATGGTGGTGGCCCATGCCAGATATTCAGGCGTTTATTCGGTATCTCGAAGAGAGGCGAACCGGATGTGGTTACTCCTTTGTAAGAGGGCTTCCTCCGAATATTAGAGATACATATTTCGCCATGAGCTGCCTCAAAATGCTCGAATTGCCCTCTCGCGATGGAGAGATTGTCCTATTCTTGTCTGGTTATGACCATTATGATTTAAATTCTGGATATTACGCCAGGAAATGTCTTGAGCTTGCCGGAGCCGGGGTGGATTTCCGAAAGGGGAATATCTGGTGGAGTTATCGTGGGAAAGAGTCTATCAGACCATGTTTTGTACCATCGACGCCCATCGTCAATTATTTCAAGTACGATTTATACGGTGCCTACGGGTCAGACATCTTTTCATCGCCTCTGAATGCGGCTTTAAAACGTATAGAGCTGGGCGAGACGCCTCCAAATACCGGCTTGGCGAACTCGGCCTATAAATTTCTAAAAAATATTCGAGATCGCGACATAACAACCCTCTACATGGCCCTCACCATATTGAGATCTATAAATTCAAAGGGCCACTATCTATCGCTTCCTTCGGGAGAGATTCAGAATATCAAGGCCTTTTTGAGGAGATGCACCACCAGAAGGGGATATGTAGCCAGTCCCACTGGGAGCTCGGTTACTCTCGAAAGCGTATATGCGGGCCATAAGATCGCGAAATATCTCGGATTATCAGACCATGCCGGCATACCCTCATTCGTGGATTCGCTCCAAAATGCTAACGGAGGGTTTAGGCGCTCTCCCTTCGGTGGGATATCCTCCCTTGAATACTCATATCTGGCCCTCAGCATAATTTCTGAGAGCTGCGGCCCATCTAAGAGCTGCTGTTCTCCGATTTAGAATCGAGGTGCTTGATCGTGTATTTTGAGAAGGCGCTTCATTCGGCAAAGTTCCATAAGAGGACGGAGAAGAGGATAGAGATGATCTACATTCTTGGAAGAATGCTGCATCCATAAATAGTTTGTCTGGGATATATATCTTATAATAATTCATTAACGATTTTGCTGTGAGCTGACAGCGTCTCTATGGCCGCAGTTATTCGGGCATTATGTCTCAAATAGAGGATCTTTTATGTTTCGCGGTCCCTTGACCTTCCCGATCCTTCTTAGCCTCGACGAGCCTGAAGGATACACCCCTTCTCTTCAGCTCCTCTGTCACCTCTTCCACGAAGATCCCCATCCCCGGGACGTGGCGGTGCTCCTGGTGTCGGATTCGCCCCCCGGTGTATCCCGACGTGGTAGAACTTATGCCGCAGCTGGGGCTTCCTTCGACGCCGACCACCTCGATCTCGTATCCTTTCTTCGCGAACTCTTCGATCAGGTCTGCGTGGTGGGCGAAGATCTCGCGGCAGTACCGTCTGTAGGATGGGATGTCGATCTGGTTTTTGGTGACAGCCCACCGTTCGAGGCCGAGGTAGCCGGCTTCGGGGCAGAGGAGCTGGATGATGGGCGCATCGGGCCGAAAGTCGATGGGCTGGAGGCCCAAAAGCCTCGTCTCGGGGTCGAGGAGGCAGTGGGCGACGACCCGGATCGTCGTCATTCCGCTCGACACGTCATATTTCGCATCACTCTTCTCAGCCTCGACTCTTCGGCCTCATCTCTTCTTTTCGATGGCGGATTTCACGTGCTGATAGAACCGGATGCCGTCGGTCTCGTGGTAGAACCGGACGTCCTCGGCGGCATCCCCGATCCGGATCTTGAGGGTGTTGTCCTGAAACTCCTTGACGTACTCGATCCCCGTTACGCTCGAGAGGGGGAACCTGTCGATCCGATTTCGAAAGAGGCCGGAGCGGACGAAGACGATCTCCCTCTCCGTGGCCACGATCCAGGAGGAGATCTTCGCCTCGTCGAAGGCCCCCACCCTCGCGAAGGCCTTTGCCTTCTCGTCCTGGTACCTTTGCGGGACCGCCGGAAAGACCAGGACGGGGACCTCGCCGGCCTGCTCGAGGTTCACCAGCGCCTTTCTAATCCGCTTCGGCAGATTTTCGTGCGCGACGTCCATTTCGGTCATGATGTATCAGATTCGGATTTGATTTCCGCGAAGCTCTGGGTTCAGATTCAGGTGACTATCTTATCCAGTTCGTCCTCTTCCAGGGCGATCCTCACCTCTCGCATCAGCCTTCGTCCGGTGCTCATGTTCGTCCTCCAGAAGGCGTTACCGTAGGGGTGGCCCACCGCCATGTGGACGTTCGTCCCGCCGCCGATCCGGGGGGCGACGTCGTAGATGGAGAAGTTGAGGTCCTTGTCGACGCAGGTCTGGAGACAGAAGGGGCCTATGATCCCGGGGCTGTAGTACTCCTGGGTCGCATCGACGTACTTCTCCGCCAGCTCGAAGGCCTTCTCAAGAAGGGATTCGCGGAGGGTGGCAGAGTTGTGGCCGCAGACGGTGTACTCGGGATTGACCTGGCCCTCGTTGAGGGTGAGCTGCTGGGGGGCGGGGAGCCGGACGTGGCCGTCGAGGGAGGACTCAAACCGCCAGTCGATCCCCAGAAGCTCGATCTCGTCGAGGATCGGCGAGTAGAAGAAGTCGAGGTTGAAGACCGGTCCGATGACGTACCTCTCGATCCTCGCAAGGTCGAGGCCGTCCTGGTCGATGACCCCGTTCTTCAGGAGCAGCTCCGAC
>CAZHAO010000012.1:0-5881 GCA_964530375.1 uncultured Methanotrichaceae archaeon | reverse complement strand
CGTCATAGCTTGCGGCGGTGAAGAAACCCCTCTCCAGGGTCTTGACGGCGTGGGGGAGCTTCACCATCACCAGCTCGTCGATCTCCTCCGGCTCCACCGTCTCGGGGAAGGGAATGCCCGCCTTCTCCAGGATCCAGTAGTAGTCCTGGTCTTCGCCCCTCTCCTCGGACCGGAGGAGGTTTCTGCTCCCCAAGAGCGGCACCTCAAACTCGTCCTCCACCGATTCGATCCCGCAGTAGGACGTGAAGGACCTGTTCGGAACGAAGAGGACGTTCTTCGATATCAGGGCGTCCTGCTGCTCTCCCCGAAGAAGGTCTGCGAATTTGTTTAGGATCCGGACCTCGTCCACGACGCCGCTCGTGACCTTGCCGCCCGCCCTCTTCGTTCTGAAGTACTTGGCGTAGGTCTTCTCCCTCCCCTTCTGGCATATCGCGAGGGTCCGAAACCCCTCCTCGACGGCCCCGTCGCAGGTGTCCAGGGCCGAGTGGGAGGCGACGACGCCGATCATCGGGTCGTCGAGGTCGTACCCCTCTAAAACCTCGAAAATTTTGCTGCGGTCGATCAATTCGAAGCACCCCAAAATTATCCTGATCTGTACCGACCTAGAGAGGTACTGCCTTATCAAGCTGACTGTCATGCTCGTCAGTCCTCGACCCGGGCGGCGCGAGGCTCGCCCTTCTCGCCTCCGCATATCCTCTCAAAAACTTCTTGAGACTCAGCCCATCAATCTTTGCCGCCTCATGGCGCTGATAGGATGGTAGGTCCCGGGCCCTTCTCCTGACGGCGATGGTGCCGCGAGCCCTCGCGGCTGATGGCGATCCGGTTAGCAATCCCCCGAAAGCCGCGAACGACAAAGCTCCGGGGTCTCTGGACGACCTCTCGATCTCGCCGCCTCCATGGCTGTGATTAAAGCGACGGTCACCTTAATATACCGCATCGGCATTGCTAACTAGTCCAACGCTGGGGGATGGTTTTTGGCAGGCAGAGCTTGGAAGTTCAAAGACGATATCGACACCGACGCGATCATACCCGGACGCTACCTGGTGATCAACGACCCCGAGGGTCTTGCAGAGCACGTCTTTGAGGGCGTGCGGCCCGAGTTCGCCGGAGAGGTCCTGGCTGGCGACTTCGTGGTGGCGGGAACGAACTTCGGCTGCGGCTCATCGCGAGAGCACGCCCCCCTCGGCCTCAAAGGGGCGGGGGTGAAGGCCGTCGTCGCCAAGTCCTTTGCCCGGATATTCTTCAGGAACGCCATCAACATCGGTCTGCCTCTGTTCGTCTCTTCCGACGTGGAGAGGATACGCGATGGGGATTCCATCGATATCGACGTCGACGAGGGGGTCATATACAATCGGTCCCGCGGCGAGTCTTATAGGACGACGCCCCTCCCGCCCTTCCTCCAGGAGATCGTGGAGGCCGGGGGGCTCGTCAGTTACACCAAGAGGAAGGTGGGATCTCTTTGAAGTACAAAGTTCCCGTTATCCCCGGCGATGGGATAGGACCTGAGATCGTTGCCGAGGGGATAAAGGTCGCAGAGGCCGCAGCGGAAAGGCACGGTTTTAGCATCGAATGGACAGCGTACCCCCTCGGAGCAGACCACTACCTGGAGACGGGAGAGCTCGTCAGCGAGGAGACCCTCAAAGACCTCTCTCGATACAGGGCGATCTACCTCGGCTCCATCGGCGACCCGAGGGTGAAGCCCGGCGTCCTGGAGAAGGGCGTCCTCCTCGCCATGCGGTTCTACTTCGACCAGTACGTCAACCTCCGGCCGGTGAAGCTCCTGGAGGGCGTCTGGACCCCCCTCAAGGAGAAGGGCCCCCAGGATATCGACTTTGTCGTCGTCCGGGAGAACACCGAGGACTTCTACATCGGGATCGGGAGCCGGGCGAAGGCGGGGAAGAGCCACGACGAGTTCGAGGTGGCGAGGGCCCTCTACAACGTCAAGTTCGGCCTGGACGTGGAGTCGGAGAGCGACGAGATCGCCTACCAGATAGGGATGATCTCGAAGGAGGGGACCCGGCGGGTCATCAAGTACGCCTTCGACCTTGCCATGAAAAGGAAGAAGCACCTCTCCAGCGTCGACAAGGCGAACGTCCTCTCCGACATCTACGGATTCTGGAGAGAGGAGTTTCTGGCGATCTCGGCCCAGTACCCGGAGGTTTCGACGGACTTCAACTTCGTCGACGCCATCACCATGTGGTTTGTCAAAAACCCGGAGTGGTTTGACGTCGTCGTCGCACCCAACATGTTCGGCGACATCATCACCGACCTTGGGGCCATGATCCAGGGAGGCCTCGGCCTTGCCCCCGGAGCCAACATCAACCCCGACGGCACCAGCATGTTCGAGCCGATCCACGGCTCCGCCCCCAAGTACAGGGGGATGAACAAGGTCAACCCCATCGCCACCATCTGGGCGGGGGCGATGCTCCTGGAGCACTTGGGTGAGCAGGCTGCTGCCGAGGACGTGGTCAGGGCCATCGAGATGAATATAAAAAGGGGAGAGGTCAGGACCTACGACATGGGCGGAAGCAACACGACCTCGGAGGTCGGCGACGATATCGCGGCCATCGTCCTCGGCGAGATCTGATGGGAGGGCGAAAAGGTTTTATGTCGGATGACCATCTCCTAGACAGTGGTATGGGCTGATCTGCTCATGGGGGCTCGTAGCTCAGTTAGGCAGAGCGTCTGGCTTTTAAGTTTTTTGAACGAAGATACCAGGTGGTCGAGGGTTCAAATCCCTTCGAGCCCGCTTATCGCTTATTTCTGGGAAGTGGCTGAATGAAAAAGTTTGCGCTGCAGGATCACGAACTGGTTCCGGCCCACAACCTCCTCTCTCCCGAAGAGTCGGAGGAGATGTTGAAGAGATATGGCGTGGATTCTGCTCAGCTCCCCAAGATCCACGTCGCGGATCCGGTGGTGAAGGAGATCGGGGGGAAGGTGGGTGACGTGGTGAAGATCATCAGGAAGAGCCCCACGTCAGGAGAATCGGTCTTTTACAGACTGGTAATCGATTAAGAGGTGTTTTAAGGTTTGCTTGACAGAAATGTTCTTTACAAGGCCTATTTTACCAAAGATAAGCTGGTCCACCATCACATAAATTCCTTCAACGATTTCATAGACCGGGGCCTTCAGAAGGTGATCGACGAGGTGAGGATCATTGAGACGAACATCGAGGATACCTACGTCAAGCTCGGTCCCATCCGGGTGGAGAGGCCCACAGTCACCGAGGCCGACGGCTCGGTGGAGCGGCTCTACCCGAACGACGCGCGGCTTCGAAACCTCACCTACGCGTCGCCTCTGCGCCTTGAGATGACCATCGTCCAGGGGGAGACGGAGAAGGATCCGGTGGAGGCGATGATAGGGATGCTCCCCATCATGATCATGTCCAAGGTCTGCAACCTCGCAGGGTTGTCTCGAGATGAGATGATCGAGTTCGGCGAGGACCCCCTCGACCCCGGCGGATACTTCGTGGTGAACGGGTCGGAGAGGGTGATCATGACCCTGGAGGACCTCTCCCCCAACAAGATCCTGGTGGAGTACAACCAGAGGTACGACGACTTCATCGAGGTGGCGAAGGTCTTCTCCCAGAGGCAGGGTTACAGGTCTCTCGTGATAGTCGAGCGGGGCCGAAGATCGATTCTTGAGGTATCCTTCCCCTCCGTCAGCGGGAGGCTCAACTTCGTCACCCTGGCGAGGGCCCTCGGCCTGGAGACGGACATGGAGATCGTCCAGGCCGTCTCCGACAACCCCGAGATCATAAAGTTCATGCTGGAGAACCTGGAGGAGGCGGAGGTGGCGACCAAAGAGGAGGCCCTGGAGAAGATCGGGGGCCGCGTCGCCGCGGGCCAGGCGAAGGAGTACCAGAAGAAGAGGGCGGCCTACGTCCTGGATCGATACCTCCTGCCTCACATCGGCGTCGAAGAGGGCGACCGTTACGCCAAAGGCCTCTTCCTCGCGAGGATGGCCGAGGCCTGCTTCGAGCTGGCCCTGGGGAAGAGGGGCGAGGACGACAAGGACCACTACGCCAACAAGAGGCTGAAGCTCTCCGGAGACCTGATGGAGGACCTATTCCGGGTCGCCTTCAGCAGGCTGACGAGGGACATCAAGTACCAGCTCGAGCGGGCCAGCATGAGAAACCGCGAGCTGAACGTCATCACCACCGTCCGGGCCGACGTCCTCACCGAGAGGATGATCCACCCCCTCGCCACCGGGAACTGGGTCGGCGGCAGGACGGGCGTATCCCAGCTTTTGGACCGTACCGACTACATGGCGAGCTTGAGCCACCTCCGGAGGGTGATATCTCCTCTATCCCGGTCCCAGCCCCACTTCGAGGCGAGGGACCTTCACCCCACCCAGTGGGGGAGGATCTGTCCCAGCGAGACGCCGGAAGGCCCCAACTGCGGCCTGGTGAAGAACTTCGCCCAGGGGGTGGAGCTCTCGACGGGGGTCGAGGATTACGAGGACGTGAAGAAGATGCTTTTGGACCTGGAGGTCGTTCCGGTGGGTGGTCGGGTTGAGTAGCGCAAGAGTATTTGTCAACGGGGAGTTCGTGGGAACCCATTCCGACCCCACCGAGCTCGTCAAGGAGATGAGACGACTTCGACGGGGCGGCAGGATAAGCAACCAGATCAACGTCTCCTTCTTCTCTAGGACGAACGAGATCCTCATCAACACCGACTCCGGCAGGGCCCGGCGCCCCCTCATCGTGGTGGAGGACGGGGCCTCCCTGGTCACCGAAGAGCATATCGAGATGCTCCGGTCTGGGGAGATCGCCTTCGACGATCTCGTCAAAGAGGGGCTCGTCGAGTACCTCGACGCCGAGGAGGAGGAGAACGCCCTGGTGGCCATCTGGGAGGAGGATATCACCCCCGAACACACCCATCTCGAAGTGGACCCGTCCCTCGTCCTGGGGATCTGCACCGGCCTCGTCCCCTACCCCGAGCACAACGCCAGCCCCCGAAATACCATGGGCGCGGGGATGATCAAGCAGTGTCTTGGGACGCCGCTGGCCAACACCAAGCTCCGGCCCGACACCCGGGGCCACTACCTCCACTACCCCCAGAGGGCTCTGTGCAGGTCCAGGACCGCCGACGCCATCGGCTTCGACGAGAGGCCCGCGGGCCAGAACTTCGTCGTCGCCGTCCTCGTCTACGAGGGGTACAACATCGAGGACGCCCTCATTCTGAACAGAGGGTCCATCGAGCGGGGCCTGGGCAGGAGCCACTTCTTCAGGGTCTCGGAGGCCGAGGAGCGGAAGTACCCCGGAGGCCAGGAGGACAAGTTCGAGATACCCGACATGGAGGTTCGGGGCGCGCGGGGGACTGAGGCCTACTCGCAGCTCGACGACGACGGCCTGGTCAACCCCAACGCCGTGGTGGCCCCCAACGACGTCCTCATCGGGAAGACGTCGCCGCCGCGCTTTTTGGAGGAGCCGACGGAGTTCGGGATCGCCCCCCAGCAGAGGCGCGAGACCTCCGTGACCATGAGGTCGAACGAGAAGGGCGTGGTGGACACTGTGATCCTCACCGAGTCCTCCAACGGAAACCGGCTCGCCAAGGTGAAGACGAGGGACCAGAGGGTCCCGGAGCTGGGGGACAAGTTCGCGTCGCGCCACGGCCAGAAAGGGGTCGTCGGCCTCATCGTCCCTCCCGCGGACATGCCCTTCACCGAGACCGGCCAGGTCCCCGACCTGATCATCAACCCCCACGCCATCCCCTCGAGGATGACCGTCGGTCACGTCCTGGAGATGATCGGGGGCAAGATGGGGTCTCTCGAAGGGAGGTTCGCCGACGCCACCGCCTTCCTCGGCGAGGAGGAGACGGATATGAGGTCCGCCCTCACCAACTTCGGCTTCTCCCATACCGGAAGAGAGGTGATGTAC
>CAZHAO010000011.1:16113-18304 GCA_964530375.1 uncultured Methanotrichaceae archaeon | reverse complement strand
TGAACATCGCGAACATGCCCCGCTGCTTGCAGCGGGGTGCGATGTTTGACTTCAGGGCCCGGAGGCGAACTTCCAAGGCCGCTACCTGAAGCGAGCCGGGATATATACGCTTTTCTCTGGGGAGCACGCTCAAACCAACCCGTGGAAATTTAAATAAATTTCAGAATCGACGGCATGCTGGTGGATGACCCTGGCGGCCAGGAAGGGGGAACGCGCGCCGGGCGAGACCGTCGAGTTCGTCCTGAGAAAAGCGACCCCGGGGAGCGCGAGCCTCATCGGGGCCCACTACGAGATCGAGAATGACGTCGACGGCGAGGGGAGGTCCAACTACAGGACGGACCCCGACGGCTGGCGGTTCATGACGCCGGTCATCGAGTACGGCGGCGCGGCGAAGGCGATCCAGTGGGACCAGCGCCAGAGGGGCGATCCCGATAACGTCGCCACGCTGGGCGGTTACAGGATGAAGCTCTATGCGCCCGAGGCCTTCGACGGCTTTTTGACCGCGGAGTTTGCGATCGTTTAGGCGATTGAACAAAAGGCGGCTTCGTCTCCTGGGGCAAGACCAAGACCAATATCCGCCTCAGGAGACGCTCGACGCGGAATTGAGGCTCGAATCACCAGCGAGCCTCCTGCCATAGGCCCATTTTTCGGCGTTTCTCAAGGAGAGGGCGCGAGCAACCGAAATCGAACATGCTCAAGCCTTCTCTAAAAAGAGATCGGCTTGAAGGAGTTCTATGGCAAGATTTGGCCCGAATCGAGCCGTTCTTTTTCCGATGGCATCACCAGCTTATTATCCATGAAAGTCCACAATGTTAATCCAAGTCTATACTAAGGAGAGATTTCAATGGCCCGAGGTAAATCTTTCGGAATTGGAGTTCTGGCCGCATCGATCGTCCTTTTAGCATCCTTTACCGTCCAGGCTTCTGAACCGCCACTGAACGAAGAGGAGATGAAGCTGGTCGACCTCGTCCATGGTATACAGAGCGAAGTCGGCCTGCAGCCCGTTCCGCTCGATACTCAGCTATGCGAAGGAGCCAGAAAATACATCGATGATCTCCAGAACAACGGGGACGTAGGCACTAGTTGGACCGCAGTCCAGGAGATCGCCATCAACGGGGTCACGTGCCGCGGTCTCTTGTTCGTGGACAGCGAGGGGGCGACGGCGCAGGCCGCCTTTGACTACTGGAGGAAAAGCAGCTACACCTGCGCCATTATGTTCAAGGAAGGCCCCTACAAAGACTACGACGCCATAGGGGTGGCCGTCGCTGGCAAATATGCCTTGATAGTGTTCAAATAGCAAGAAGACCGCGCAGGCGCCGTCCCCGCCACCGACACCCCGGAAGCCGAGGCGGCGTAAGCCGGCCTGACCCTCGCGGCCAGGAAGGGAGGAGCGCGCGCCGGGCGAGACCGTCGAGTTCGTCCTGAGAAAATGAGAAAAGCGACCCCTGGCAGCGCGAGCCTCGTCGGGGCTTACTACGAGATCGAGAAGGATGTGGACGGCGAGTGGAGGTCCTACTACAGGACAAGCCCCGATAATTGGCGATTCAAGACGCTGGTCATCGAGTTCGGCGGCGCGGCTAAGGCGATCCAGTGGGACCAGCGCCAGAGGGGCGATCCCGATAACGTCGCCTCCCGGGCGGGTACAGGATGAAGTTCTATGTGCCGGAGGCCTTCGACGGCTTTTTGACCGCGGAGTTTGCGATCGTTTAGGGCATTGAAGAAAAGACAGCTTTCGTCTCCTTGGGCAAGATCAATAACCCGCCTCAGGAGACGCTCGAAGCTGAATTGAGGCTCGAATCACCAGCGAACCTTCTGCCCCAGGCCCCCTTTTTCAGCGTTTCTCAAGGCGAGGAGCGATTGGTCTTGATCAGCCAGACATCGGCTTCGCCAGTGCCGTAAGAATAGGTGTTCCCTGCGATGATATATACGGTGTCGCTAGTCTGCTGGACGGAATAACCCTCATCAGCTCTGATCCCACCGAAGGTCTCGTTCCAGATCTCGTTGCCGGTTGAATCGGTCTTGATCAGCCAGACGTCGAAATCGAAAGAGCAAGCTCCGTAAGAACTTGTGTACCCTGCGATGACGTACCCACCGTCAATCGACTCTTGGACTGAATAGCCACCATCATCTCTGCTCCCTCCAAAGGTCTTGTTCCAGATCTCGTTGCCGGCCGAATCTGTCTTGATCAACC
>CAZHAO010000011.1:8094-16013 GCA_964530375.1 uncultured Methanotrichaceae archaeon | reverse complement strand
AGACGTCGCTAGAGCCAGCACCGTAAGAATGGGTGCGACCTGCGATGACGTACCCACCATCAACAGTCTGCTGGACGGAATAACCCTCATCATCTCTTATCCCTCCAAAGGTTTTGTTCCACATCTCGTTGCCATCCGAATCGGTCTTGATCAGCCAGACGTCGCTAGAGCCAGCACCGTAAGAATGGGTGCGACCTGCGATGACGTACCCGCCGTCACTTAACTCCTGAACAGAATAGCCCCTATCATTTTTGATCTCGCCGAAAGTTTTATTCCAGATCTCGTTGCCGGCCGAATCAGTCTTGATCAGCCAGAAGTCATAAGAGCCAGCGTAGTAAGAATAGGTGCTCCCTACGATGACGTACCCGCCGTCGCTAGTCTGCTGGATGGATTTGCCATAATCCATTTTTTGGCTCCCGTCGAAGGTCTTATTCCAGATCTCGTTGCCGGTCGAATCGGTCTTGATCAGCCAAACGTCGAAATCGAAAGGGCCAGCGCCATAAGAACTTGTTTGCCCTGCGATGACGTAACCACCATCGTCAGTCTGCTGGACGGAATATCCATCATCAGAGTTTGTCCCGCCGAAGGTTTTATCCCAGAGCTTGTTCCCTGATGAATCGGTCTTGATCAGCCAGACGTCGCTAGAGCCAGCACCGTAAGACCAGGTGCGACCTACGATGACATACCCGCCGTCACTCGACTCCTGGACGGAACTGCCATAATCAAATCCGGTTCCACCAAAGGTCTCGTTCCACATCTCATGAATCGAGATGCTGTACTCGCTCTGATTCATGAGAGAATCGCCTTCCGCCAGCCGTTCCTCCACAGTATACTGGCCAAATGCGGGCATCGCCAGCAACGTCAGTATCAACAGTGTCAAAATGTCTCTCGTATAAGTCGCTCTCATAGTGAAGGGTATTGTTAGAACCAGGCGAAAAATATTTCGATGCTGCAGGACCCCGAGAATGTTTTTACCTCTCAGAAGTCGAATAGTGACCTCTGAAGGTCATCTTTCTCCGGCTCTGTCGCCTCGGAGCCCTCGCCTTGATCAGCTGAGGATCTAGCCTCTTCCGGTTCGGCCACCTCGACCAGATCCGAATCGATCTCCTTCGAGCCCGCCTCGGAGTCGTCTTCGTCGGGAGCGTCTTTTTTGGCCTTATCCGGCCTCCGGGGCCGCTCCCTCTTTTCGGCCTTCTCCGGCTTTCGAGATCCGCCCCAGGCCACCTCTATCTCCGAGACCCTCTCCTCTTCGAGAAGCTCCTGGGCCGCATCGTAGAGCTTCGAGACCTTCTTGGTCGTCGGCTTCGTCCCCAGGAGGAGGGCGATCTCCTCGACGGAGAAGTCGAGGAGGGCCGCCACCTTCGGCCCCATCTCGGGGTTCTTCAGGAGGAGGCCGAAGAAGCCCATCATCTCGGCCTTGGCCATCCGGGAGCTGATGTGGCAGTGAGTCCCGATCTTTCCCGCCGCCGAGTCCCGGACCTGCCGTGCGCCCCTGGTCTGGCCCATCCTCCGCCAGTAGCTCGGGGGCCGAAAGGCTATGTATCCGCCCTTCTTCTCCGTCCGGGCGGCCTGGACGCCGCCGGTCATCATGAAGGAGGCGTACCTCCAGAGGCCGTAGTTCTGGCGCCGCCGGACCCTTCCCAGGAATACGTCGGCCCTTGAGAGCCTGTCGTAGCCTGCGGCCAGATCTTTTGCGCCGTAGACCAGGGGGAGGTTCTCGTCGATCCAGTGGACCAGGTCCTCGGGGCTCTCGTCTAATGTCCACGCGATCTTGACCGCCTCGGAGGCGACAGAGCCCCGCAGGATCTTGGCGACCCCGTCGAAGATGGAGGACTTGGAATCCCGGACGCCCGTCGCCACCTCGCCCCCGACGTCGATTGCGCCCTCCAGGGCCGCCTGGAGGTCGTTTACGGCGCTTCTGAGGTCGCCATTGGCCATGTCGGCGATCTCCTCGATCATCTCCGGGGTGCATCCCGCTCCCTCGGCCCTGCATATATCCCTCAGGGCCGAGGCGATGGTGGGCTTTCTGATGGACCTGAACGCGATGCCAAGGGTCGCCTCTCTCAGGGGCTTTGTCAGGCCGTAGTAGTCGTTGGCGATCAGGATCACCGGCTGGTCGGTCTCCCGGACGAGCCGCAGCATCGCCGCAGAGCCGCCCCGATCGGCAGAGCCGTAGAGGTTGTCCGCCTCGTCCAGGATGACCAGCCTCTTTTTTCCGGAGAAGGTCATCATCTTTGAGGCCGCCCCCGCCACCTTCGCGATGGCGGCGGCGGTCCTGCTGTCGCTCGCGTTCATCTCGATCTGGTCCCAGCCGCGCTCCTCGGCGAGGGCCAGGGCCGCGGAGGTCTTCCCCACCCCGGCCGGCCCGTAGAGGACTACGGCCCTCTTCTCGGGGACGCCCCCCTCCCACTCCCGGGCCCAGGCCTCCAGGTCCGAGACGGCCTTCCCGTTCCCCAAAACCTCCTTAAGGCTCTTGGGCCTGTACTTCTCGGTCCACTTGATGGCGGTCATGGCGAAAACTGCCCCGTTTCGTTT
The DNA here is from genome assembly GCA_964530375.1 of uncultured Methanotrichaceae archaeon. Lineage (GTDB taxonomy): Archaea > Halobacteriota > Methanosarcinia > Methanotrichales > Methanotrichaceae > Methanocrinis. Next base: position 13,478 of record CAZHAO010000011.1, on the reverse strand, counting down.
TACCAGACGCCCTCCCGTCCGGTCATCTCCTCGATCTCGATCTCCCAGATCACCATCGGCATCTTCTCCATCTCCTCCCGGCTGAAGCGCTTCCCTCCGTGCCCCCCCATCTCGCTCTTGGTGAAGTGGTCAAAGAGCCTCCCCTTCGCCCCCGGGTCGGCGGAGAGGCGGGCCTTTCCGAAGACGATGACGCTCTTCCACCTCCCCCCCTCGACAAAGTCCACCTCGAAGGCGACCCTCGGGTTCTCCCTCGCCATATCCAGCTTCCTCCCCCGAAGGCCCGAGTGGAGGAGGATGACGCCGCCCGCGTAGACGTAAGACATCGGGACGACGTAAGGCCGGTCGCCCGCGGAAAGGCAGAGCCTCCCTACCATCGATTTCGCGAGGAGATCCTCGCACTCTTCTCCTGACATCTCCCTCGGCTTCATGGCTCCAAGTCTCAGATCTGAGGCTATTAAATTCTTCTTCCTAGAATCGCCAAAGGTTTTTAGCCTCAGTCCTCCTTAACTCCGACGATGTTCCAGAAGATTCTGATCGCCAACCGTGGAGAGATCGCCATACGAATCATGAGAGCCTGCCGGGAGCTCGGCATCTCCACCGTCGCGGTCTACTCCGAGGCCGACAGAAACGCCCTCTTCGCCAAGTACGCCGACGAGGCTATCTTCGTCGGCCCCTCGCCGGCCTCCCAGAGCTACCTCCGGATCGACAAGATCCTGGAGGCGGCGGAGCAGGCCGGGGCCGAGGGGATCCATCCCGGGTACGGCTTCCTCTCCGAAAACCCCAACTTCGCCCGGGCCTGTGAGGAGAAGGGCATAGTCTTCATCGGGCCCACAAGCCAGTCCATCGACAAGATGGGGTCCAAGATCGCCGCAAGAGACATCATGAAGAGAGCGGGGGTGCCCATCGTCCCCGGGAGCGAGGGGGGGATCGCAGATCCGCAGGAGGCGGTGGATCTGGTGGAGTCGATCGGCTACCCCGTGATGCTGAAGCCCGCCGCCGGAGGGGGCGGGATCGGGATGAAGATCGTGTGGGAGGAGAAGGAGCTGGGTCCCGCCCTCAGCTCGGCGAGGTCGATAGCAAAATCCGCCTTCGGCGACGAGACCGTCTATGTCGAGAAGTACCTCACGGACCCAAGGCACATCGAGTTTCAGATCCTGGCCGACTCCAAGGGGAAGACGGTCTACGTCTCCGACAGGGAGTGCTCGATCCAGAGGCGCCACCAGAAGCTGATCGAGGAGTCGCCATCGCCGATCATGACCCCGGAGCTCCGGGAGGAGATGGGCTCGATAGCCGTCAGGGCCGCGGAGGCGATCGACTACCGGAGCGCGGGCACTGTCGAGTTCATGTACTCCCGGGGCGACTACTACTTCCTGGAGATGAACACCAGGCTCCAGGTCGAGCACCCCATCACAGAGATGGTGACGAGCGTCGACCTCGCAAAAGAGCAGATCCGGATCGCCGCCGGAGAGCCTCTCGCATACTCGCAGGACGAGATCGAGATCAGGGGCTGGGCCATCGAGTGCAGAGTCAACGCCGAGGACCCCCTCAACGACTTTGCGCCCGCGCCAGGCAGGATAAAGAGGTACAGAAGCCCCGGAGGCCCCGGCATCAGGGTCGACAGCGGCGTCTACGCCGGTTTCGTGATCCCTCCCTACTACGACTCGATGATATCGAAGGTGGTGGCCATGGGGAGGGACCGGAAGGAGGCGATAGCCCGGATGGAGCGGGCCCTCTACGAGTACATCGTCACCGGCGTCAAGACCAACATCCACTTCCACCTGGCGGTGCTGCGGAACGAGAGGTTCAGGCGCGGCGACATCAACACCAACTTCCTCAAAGAAGAGTCGATAATGGAAGAGGTGAAGAAGGTCGCCGAGGCGGAGCGGGAGAAGGGGCTCTCCCTGGCATCGGCCCTGGGGGCGGACGCCCGGAAGGTCGCGGCCATATCCGCCGCTGTAGGAGCCTACATGGCCCAGCGCGAGACTCCAGTCTCCGAGGAGTAGGTCGCCCCTTGAGCAGGGAAGAGATCAGGGAGGCTCTGATCGAGGAGCTCGGCTCCTGGACCTCCGGCCAGAAGCTGGCTTCGTCCTTGAAGATCAGCAGGGCCGCCGTCTGGAAGGCCGTCCAGTCCCTCAGAGCCGAGGGGTACGATATAGAATCCTCAAAACGGGGCTACAGGCTCGAGTCCGTGCCGGACCTCATCAGCGAGGATCTCGTCAAATCCGGCATCAGAACGAGGTTTGTGGGAAGGGCAGTCCTCTCCCACCAGTCCCTCACCTCCACCAACGCCGAGGCGAAGAGGATCGCCCCCTGGGCAGAAGAAGGGACCGTCGTCGTCGCCGAGGTCCAGACCAGCGGCAGGGGCAGGATGGAGAGGTCCTGGCATTCCCCAAAAGGAGGGGTCTGGATGAGCGTCATCCTGAAGCCGAAGATACCCCCAGCCCTCGCCTCCAGGGTGAACATGGCCGCCGCGGTGGCGGTGGCTCGGGCCCTCGAAGGGCTCTACGGCCTCGATGTGAGGATCAAGTGGCCCAACGACCTTTTGGTGGGAGAGAAGAAGATCTCTGGGATCCTGACGGAGATCGGAGCCGAGATGGACTCCCTCGACTACGCCGTGGTGGGGATCGGGATCAACGCCAACCTCGAACCTGACCATTTTCCCGAAGAGTGGAAGGCTACGTCCCTCTCCTGCCTCCTCGGAAGGGAGGTCCTGAGGGCGGAGCTCGTCCGGAGGGTTCTGGAGGAGGTGGAGGATGCCTCCTCGGATCTGGAGTCGTCCTTCGAAGGAGTTCGCGAAGAGTGGAGGCTCTGCTCAGCGACCCTCGGTCATAGGGTCAGGATCGTCACCCGGGATGGAGAGTTTGAGGGGAGGGCGGAGGCCCTGGGGGCCGATGGGTCGCTTCTGGTGAGGAGGGACGACGGCCGGAGGAAGAGGGTCTTCGCCGGGGACTGCATCCATCTCAGGCCCGCCACGGAGATGATGGACGAAGGATGACATCGATATATCGGCGGTGCCTTCTTGGCGGAGACTATTTGTAAAGGGAGATTTTTGAGATGAAAAGGTGCCCGAGATGAAGCGCGAAAGAGAGGTGGAAGGGATAGCCAGGGACACGCTTTACTTCATCCTCGAGGCCTCCCGATCAACCCTGCCCGTGGAGTTTGCGGGACTTCTCCGGGCCGAAGAGGGCGTCATCACCGAGGTTATCATGCTTCCGGGAACAGAATCTTCGAGCAAGAGCGCTCTCGTCCGACTTTACATGCTCCCCAACATGAGGATCGTGGGATCGGTCCACAGCCACCCCTCCTCCAACATCCGGCCCTCTCAGGCGGACCTGATCTTCTTCTCCAAGACCGGGGACTACCACATAATCGCAGGCCCACCCTTCGACGAGACGAGCTGGACCTGTTACGACAGGGCGGGAAGGCCGCGAGATCTCCCTCTCTTGGACGTGGAGGTCGAGGAGGAGGATGAGGACTGGTTCGATTAGGGTTCTGGCTACGGGAACCTTCGATCTCCTCCATCCGGGCCATCTGATGTACCTGGAGCAGTCTCGGGCCCTCGGCGACGAGCTGGTGGTGATCGTGGCCAGAGACGCCAACGTCAAGCACAAGCCGAGGCCGATCATCCCCCAGGAACAGAGGCTCTTGATGGTCTCGGCCCTGAAGACGGTGGACAGGGCGATCCTGGGAAGCGAATCGGACATGTTCTCGCCGATCGAAGAGCTGAAGCCCGACATCATCACCCTGGGCTACGACCAGCATTTCGACGTCGTCCTCCTCAAAGAGGAGCTGGCGACCCGAGGGATCGACGCCCGGGTGGTGAGGCTGGAGGAGCACGACCCCTGCCCCCTCTGCAGCTCCCGGATGATCGCGGCCAAGGTCCTGAAAGAACGCTTCCCGAATGGGGATGACCGCGGCCCCGAGGATTGACCGTCGGTCCGTGAATTTGCGAGATCGACGGCCTCTCCCCCAAAGCGCCAGTTACTTATACCGACCGTCCCTCTTTGCCGCCTGTATGGCCCCCAAAGTCGCAGTCGGCGGCACCTTTGACCCGATTCACGACGGCCACCTCGCTCTTTTGAAGAAGGCTTTCGAGGTGGCGGGAGAAGACGGCGAAGTGGTGATCGCCCTCACCTCGGACAGGATGGCCAAAAGTCAGAGGGCCCGCCCGGTCCGAGATTTCGAGACCAGGGTCCGAAGGCTGAAGGCCGCCCTGAAGGAAAACTTGGGGGTGGAAGAGTTCAAGATCGAGATGCTTCACACCGTCTACGGGTCGGCGATCGAGGAGGACTACGACGCAATCATCGTCTCGCCGGAGACGGAGCCGATAGCCTGCAACATCAACGAGATCAGGAGAGAAAACGGCCTTCGCCCCCTCAAGATCGTGAGGATAGAGTACCAGATGGCCGAGGACGACATCCGGATCTCCTCCACCCGGATCTGCGGGGGAGAGATCGACTCCCACGGCAAGATGGTGGTCTGAGCTTCCAAAAGGCCGCGGCGACCGTAATCCATATCAACTCACACAATAAAAAGGCAAAGCATGAAGCTTCGCCTCTTCGCGCTCTTCGCGCTCTTTTCGATATGTATTGTGCCTGCCGGTGGGGAGAGGTATTCGGAGGACAATCCGCTATATCCTCTGGCCTGGTACAACAAGGGCGTGGCTCTCTCGGCGCTGGGCAGATATGATGAGGCCATTTCGGCTTATGATAACGCCATCGAGCTGGACCCCGAGTACGCCCAGGCCCAGAACAGCAAGGGGATAGCCCTCAGCGCCCTGGGACGGGCCGAGGAGGCCCTCGAATGCTACAACCGGTCCCTGGAGATCGATCCGAATTATGCCCAGGCCGCGAACAACAAGGGGGTCGCCCTGGAGGCCCTGGGACGGACCGAAGAGGCGCTCACCTCTTACGAGAGGGCTCTCGAGATCGACCCGAACTACGCCCTCGTCTGGAGCAACGAGGGCGGAATCTTCTACAGCTTTGGCGACTACAATCGGTCCATCGAATGCTACAGGAAGGCCGTTGAGATCGACCCGAAGCTCGAAGAGGCCTGGAACAACATGGGACGGTCCCTCTACGCCGCGGGCCAGTACGAGGGGTCCATCGAATGTTACGACGAGGCCATCAACCTCGATCCCGGATACGCTGCAGCCTGGAACAACAAGGGGATCGCCCTCGGCGCCCTCGGACGCCACCAGGAGGCCCTCGACTGTTACGAGGAGACCCTGAAGATCGACCCGGGCCACGTCATGGCCCTCTACAACAAGGGGATCGCCCTCGGGATCCTCGGCCGCTGCCAGGAGGCCCTGGAATGCTACGAGGAGGTAACGCAGCTCGATCCGAGTCATGCTCTGGCCTGGTACAACCGGGGGGTAGCCCTCG
>CAZHAO010000011.1:0-7994 GCA_964530375.1 uncultured Methanotrichaceae archaeon | reverse complement strand
GCGTTCTTGGACGATACGAGGAGGCGCTCTCCTGCTACGAGGAGGCCCTGAGGCTCGACCCCGGCTATGCCGCGGCCTGGAACAACAAGGGGATCGCCCTCGGCGTTCTTGGACGATACGAGGAGGCGCTCTCCTGCTACGAGGAGGCCCTGAGGCTGGACCCCGGCTACGCCATGGCATGGTACAACCGGGGGGTTGCCTATAGCTCCCTCGGCCGCCGCCAGGAGGCGATCGACTCTTATGATGAGGCCCTGAGGCTCGATCCCGGCTACGCCGCTGCCTGGAACAACAAGGGGATCGCCCTCAGCGCCCTGGGACGGCATGAAGAGGCGATCGCGTGCTACGAAAAGGCCCTCGAAGCTGGGGTCGGGGAAAGCGACGCCGGGAATGAAACCGAGGCCGCTTTTGAAGTTGATCTCGCCCTTTCGAACGAGACCGAGGCGGCAGAGTTGCAGAGTCCGGCCGAGGAGAGCGAACCCGCCCATCCGCCCATCGGGAACGGGACCGTTGAGACGGAGGCCTAGGCGGCCGCTATTTAGATCGGTCAGCGGAAGGCAGAGCTGATCTCACTCCTGGTCCCCCATGCTGACGTTTCGCAGCCTCTCGACCCCCTTTATCTCCTCTATCACCGAGACGACGGACCAGGGGACGAGCAGCTTCCAGCTTTCGTCCCCGGCCAGCATCATCCCCCTTATGGAGGTTCCCGAGTAGACCTCTCTCCTGTACATCGGAGGACGCTTCACCTCGACGCCGGCCTCGGCGAAGAGCTGGACGACGAGAGGGTTGTTGGAGTAGACGACTTCGAAGTTGGGGGTCATGGCCACGACGTGAGATACCCAGACGGCGTTCCTGGCCATGTCTTCCAGGGGTATGACGTAACAGGTGACGTCCAGCCCACGGAGGGCGGGCCAGATCATGCTGATCCGCTCTCCGGCGGTGAAGGGGTTATCGGGGGTGTGGCTCGCCTGGGCTGACCCCAGGCCCACAACGATCTCGTCCACCTCCTCGACGATCTTCTGGAGGACGGCCTGGTGGCCCAGGTGGTAGGGCTGGAACCGTCCGATGTAAAGGCCTCTTCTCATAGGATCTCTTTTCCGATCAGCTTTATGGCCCTCTCCTTGTTGGGCCCTATCGGCGATCCGACGACGATCTGGGTGACGCCGGTCGCGAGGAGCTCTTCGACCCTCGCCTTGCAGTCGTCGGGGGTTCCCGAGACGGAGAAGGCCTTGATCATCGTATCGCTGACGGCGCCGAGGGCCGCACCGAAGTCGCCCTTGGCTATGGCTCCGGAGACGGCTGCCGCCTCCTCCGGCTTGATCCCGTGGCGAGAGAGGACAGTCTCGGGGGACCCCGCCACGATGAAGGCGACGACGATCTTCGCCTCAGCTATCGCCTTCTCGCCGTTCTTGTCGGCGCTGAAGCTGGTGTAGGCAGAGATCTCCACCTCTTCGGGGTCGCGACCCGCCTTCTTTGCCCCCGCCTTCACCAGGGGGACGGCGTACTTGAAGTCGTCGGGGTGGCTCGCATTGACGAGGACGCCGTCGGCGATCTGGCCCGCCATCTCCAGCATCTTCGGACCCTGGGCTCCGATGTAGATGGGGATACCGCCGGCCTTGAAGGCGAGCTGGGCTCCCGCCATCCCGTGGCCAGCCACCCTCTTATTCGCCAGGAGCTCCCTGAGGGCCGAGACCGACTCCTTGACGGCGGCGAGGGGCTTCTCCACGGCGATCCCCATGGCGTCGAAGGTCGCCTTGTCGCCGGGACCGATCCCCAGGATCGCCCTGCCGCCGGATATCTCGTTTATCGAGGCGATGCTGGAGGCTGTGACGGCGACGTTCCTGGTGTAGGGGTTGGTGACGCCGGTTCCGAGCTTGGCCCTGCTCGTGGCCAGGGATAGGATCGCCAGGGTTGAATAAACGTCTCTGTTGTTGTAGTGATCTGTGATCCAGATGGTGTCGAAGCCCGCTTCTTCCGCCAGCTTTGCCATGTAGCCCACCTTCAGGGCGGGCTCATTGGGGACGAACTCTATTCCGAACAATTTCCTCTCTCCAAGGTTACCCGATCGCCGGGGGCGAGGCCGAAGAGATCTCTCGCGCTCCCCCCGTTGACCGCAATTTCCGCAAACTCATGGGACCCCATAGTTATAAGGGGTTCGTCGACCCCCGCCTCGGCGTAAGTTCTCGCCCTCCGGAGCCCCACCCCTGAAACCACCACCCGATCCCAGGGGATCTCGCGGGCGTTCAAAACCAGGTTCCCAAACCCGTCGACGTAGATCACCTCCGCCTCGATCCCGTCCCCAGCCGGTCTTGCGCAGCCGAAGTCGAGGTCCACCGGCTCGACCCTCGGCCCGAAACTCTCTGGCGTCTTGCCTGCGGCGAGGATCGCCGCCGCTGGGGCGAAGACGTCTCTTCCGGCAAAGGTCGGGGCTGCGCCTTCGGCGAAGCCGGGATCGATCATCCAGACCCTTGGCCGTCCCAAAGATCGCGCTGCCGGGATCAGAAGGCCGTTGTCGGGGCCGACGAAGAGATGGCCGCCGCTCTCGACGATGAGGCCGAGCCGGCCGGTCCCGACTCCGGGGTCGACGACGGCCAGGTGGATCGTCCCTGGGGGAAAGGCGCGGGCCGCGGCCATCAGGGCGAAGGCCCCTGCCCGGACGTCCTGAGGCGGTACCTCGTGGGAGATGTCCACGAGGATGACGTCCCTGGTCCGGGATAGGATCGCCCCCTTCATCGCGGCGGGGTAGAGAGACCCGAAATCCGATAGCAGTGTTATGATCGGTCTGAGAGGTGAGCTCTGCATGATGGACCCTTGGACCTTCGCGGGTTTAGCCGTTTTCCAGAACCTTACGATTCGTGAGCCCGAGCCGATCCGCTGGACGAATCGTCGATCCGTCGGACCCGGCCATGATCTGATGGAAAGGTTCAACAGGGAGAAAGGTTTATGCCCCTCTCTGGGAGATGAAGTAGCATGGTAGATTGTGAACTTTGCGGACTTGCTAAGCCAACCCTGGTTGCGGTGAGAGTTCAGGTGCACACCCTCGCAAACCCCGAGGGGGCCTACAAGGGGCTCTGTCAGGACTGCCTCGCGTCCTGCGAGGCGGCTTACCAGCAGTACTTCGGCGAGAAGAAGGAAGAGAAGAAGTAAGGTCGATCGCGCGTTTCTCTTTTTTTGACCGTCGATCTTCGATCCGACGGAAGCGCCGCATTCCCGAGAGGCTGGGAGGACCTGATGCAGAAGGAGGAGAAGGTCGTGGTGGTGCTGCTCTTCATGGCCCTGGGGTCTCTATTCGCCGCCTCCTGGGCCCTGGGGGACTTCGACGCCCCCGCCGAGTCCGGCGAGGTCCCCATCTCGATAGTCGCCGAGGGGACGGTCAGCTCGATTGAGACCACCAGCGGCGGCCACCTCATCATCAGGCTCCAGTCCTCGTCCCTGCCGATATTCGTCAGCCGGGAGGGAGGGGCTGAGGATGTGTCGGAGAGGGTGGCCAAGGGCGACTTTATCCGGGCGAGGGGCGAGATCGCCGAGTACCAGGGCCGTCGGGAGCTCTCGGTATCGAGGGCCGAGGACGTGGAGGTCCTGCCATGATCCGTCGGCGGGAGAAAACGGCGGCAACGGTTTTAGCCGAAGGACGTCGCATCTGATCGGCGACGCATTGCGAAGAGGGCTAGACTGAGATGGAGGAGGGTGATGGTGGAGGTTATTCAGCTGGATAAGAAGACGCTCTACGCCGAGGATGACGACTGGCAGGTCGACCTGGGGGACGGCGCCCCCATCGGCCTCGGGGTGGTCTTCGAGGCGGTGGACCTGGCGGGGACCGAGGGGTTCGGGGATGGGGAGTACTCCGTCGTGGTGGAGGCGGCGATCGTACCCCGGCCCGAGGACCTCGACGAGGAGGTCGTCCTCGAGGTCTCCGAGGAGGAGAGCCCTCGCCGCGAGCGGCTGATATTCGACCTCTACCGCCATTACGGGGGAGTCCCCGTCAACATCGACGCCCTCCAGCCCGCAAGAGCCTCCTGCGGAGCCTCGGCCTTTGTCGCCGACCAGGTTCTCCGACCGGAGAAGACCTCATCGGGCACGACGATCGAGATGAGGTTCTTCAGAACCGTCGAGGACGCCCTCACCTTCACGCGGGAGTTTTACGTCGTCATGTCCCCCATAATCTTCAAGTTTCTCGACTTTCTCCTCGACCAGCCTCTGTGGATGGGGACCGGCTGGGATAAGATGAGGATGCTCTCGAAGGGCGATTTCGGCTGACCGACCGATAACGAGCATCCTGCGGCGAAAATCTGGATATTTTGGATAAGGTTATTATCAAATGCGGTCCATAAACTCGGGAGGGAGAAGAGATATGTACCTGAGCATAAGGCGCTACAAGACCGACGAGAGCTACGTCGGCGAGGTGATGAGGCTCGTTGAGGATCGGTTTCTGCCCATGATCCGAGAGATCCCGGGGTTCATCAAATACTACGGCGTGGACTGCGGCGACGGCCTTGTGGCCTTCATAAACTTCTTCGAGGAGGAGGCCGGGGCCGAGGAGTCGAACACCATCGCCTCGGAGTGGGTGAAGGAGAACCTCGCCACCTACTTCCCCCTCCCCGCCGACATCACCGCCGGAAAGGTGATGGTGAGGGGAGAGAAGGAGGACTGAGGCGGGGCCAAGAGGGCGGATTTGAACGGCCGATGGCGGCGAAGTCTAGACGGCTGAAGACGACCGGCAGCATCGTGCAGCCTCCCGGCCCGGATCATCCCTCTTTTCGGCTGAGAGCCTTCCCCGGAGGAACCTTCCCGTATGGCTCGACGAAACCATTGCCACCTCCTCCGGCGTCCCCTCGGCGACGATCCTGCCGCCGGCGTTCCCGCCCTCGGGCCCCAGGTCGATGATGTAGTCGGCGGACTTGATCACGTCCAGTTTGTGCTCGATGACGACGACGGTGTTCCCCTTGGAGACGAGGTCGTTCAGGACGGAGATCAGCCTCTTGACGTCGTCGAAGTGAAGCCCCGTCGTCGGCTCGTCGAGGAGGTAGATCGTCCTTCCCGTCGCCTTCTTCGAGAGCTCCCGGGTCAGCTTGATCCTCTGGGCCTCGCCGCCGGAGAGGGTCGTCGAGCTCTGGCCGAGCTTGATGTAGCCGAGGCCGACGCCGATGAGGGTGTCGAGCTTATTTCGAATGGCGGGAACGTTCTTGAACTGCTCCCGGGCCTCCTCGACGGTCATCTCCAGGACCTCGGCGATGGACCTGCCCTTGTACTTCACCTCCAGGGTCTCGGCGTTGTAGCGGGAGCCTTTGCACTCCTCGCACTCGATGTAGACGTCGGGGAGGAAGTGCATCTCGATCTTGATCATGCCGTCGCCCTGGCAGGCCTCGCACCGGCCGCCTTTGAGGTTGAAGGAGAAGCGGCCCGGCTTGTAACCCCGAACCTTAGCCTCTTTCGTCTCGGCGAAGGCCTGCCTGATGGGGTCGAAGACCTTGGTGTAGGTGGCTGGGTTCGAGCGGGGCGTCCTCCCGATGGGGCTCTGGTCGATGACGATCACCTTGTCTATCTTCGAGTCGAAGGAGATGTCGTCGAAGAGGCCGGGGGTCTCGCTGGACCGGTAGATCCTCTCCATAAGGGCTCGGTAGAGGGTGTCGTAGATGAGGGTGGACTTTCCAGAGCCGGAGACGCCGGTGACGACGGTGAAGACGCCGATGGGGATCTTGGCGTCGACGTTCTGGAGGTTGTTCTCCCGGCATCCTCGAATCCGGACGAACTTCTCGCTACGCCTTCTCTTCGAGGGGGTCTCGATCTTTCTCTTCCCGGAGAGGTACTGGCCCGTCAGAGACTCGGGATCCTCCTCGATCTCCTGGGGCGACCCCTCGGCCACCACCCAGCCGCCGTGGATCCCGGCACCCGGTCCCATGTCCACGACGTGGTCTGCGGCGCGGATCGTCTCCTCGTCGTGCTCGACGACGATCAGGGTGTTTCCCAGGTCCCTCAGCTCCTTCAGCGTCTCGATAAGCCGGGCGTTGTCCCTCTGGTGGAGGCCTATCGAGGGCTCGTCGAGGACGTAGAGGACCCCCATCAGGTTCGACCCGATCTGGGTGGCGAGCCTTATCCTCTGAGCCTCGCCTCCCGAGAGGGTGCCAGCGCTCCGGGATAAAGTGAGGTACGAAAGGCCCACGTGCTCGAGAAATCCGAGCCTCGCCCGGATCTCCTTCAGGACCTGCCGGGTGATCTCCTCCTCCTTCTCCGATAAAACCAAGCTCTTGAAGAGGGCTAACCCCTCGGAGACGGAGAGGTCTGAGACGTCGGCGATGGACATCCCTGCGATCTTCACCGCCAAAACCTTATCCTTCAGCCGTCGGCCGCCGCACTTCGGGCACGGCAGGACCTTCATGAACCGCTCCAGCTCCTCCCGCCGGTAATCGGAGCTCGTCTGGGCGTAGAGCCTTTCGGACTGGGGTATGAGCCCCTCCCACTGGCCCCTGGAGGACCAGTAGGCTTCCCCGTTCTTCATCGACATCGCAAAGTCGATCCGCTCTCGGGAGCCGTACATGAGGGCAGCATACTGGTCGGGGGTGAGGTCCTTAATGGGGGTGAAGATATTGAAGCCGAAGTGCTTTGCGACGGCGGCGAGGTACTGGCCCCGCCATCCGTCGACGGTGTTTCGATAGAGGGCCACGGCCCCGTCAGCTATGGATAAGTCCTGGTCGGGGATGATGAGGCCGGGGTCGAACTCCATCTTGATCCCGAGACCGTTGCAGGCCTCGCAGGCCCCAAAGGGGCTGTTGAAGGAGAAGGTCCGGGGCTGGAGCTCCTCGAAGACCATCCCGCAGATGGGGCAGGCCATCTTCGATGAGCAAAGCCGGTCTCGTCCATCGGCGTCTACTACGATCAAAAGGCCGTCGGCCCGTTCGAGGGCCCGTTCGCAGGCCTCGACGAGCCTCGACCTGTCCGAAGGGTCGAGCCGGTCGATGACGACCTCGATGTCGTGCTTTCTGTACCGGTCGAGCTCGACCGGATCGTCAGTCCTCTGGATCGAGCCGTCGACCCGGACCCGGGCGAAGCCCTCGGCGTAGAGGTCCTTTAAAAGCTGGCCGTAGGTCCCCTTCTTCTGGCGGACGATGGGGGCGATGATGGTGACCATGCCGCCGAGGCTGCCATCAGGGCCGCCTCCAGCGGTGTCGTCGTGGGTGGCATCAGGGGTGTCATCGGGGACGGCATCGGGTGCGGCATCAGGGGCGGCTCTGCCGGCAGCCTCGATGATCCCGCTGGCGATCCTCTCCGGGGACATCGACTCGATCTTGACGTCGTGGACGGGGCAGTGGGGGGTCCCGATCCTGGCGAATAACAGCCTCAGGTAGTCGTAGATCTCGGTGACCGTCCCCACGGTGGACCGAGGGTTCTTCGAGGTCGTCTTCTGCTCGATGGATATCGCCGGGGATAGCCCCTCGATGGAGTCGACGTCGGGCTTATTCATCTGGCCGAGGAACTGGCGGGCGTAGGCCGAGAGGGACTCGACGTAGCGGCGCTGCCCCTCGGCGTAGATGGTGTCAAAGGCGAGGGTGGACTTGCCAGAGCCCGAGACGCCGGTGACGACGATGAGCTTGTCCCGAGGAAGCTCCAGGGTCACGTCCTTGAGGTTGTGCTCTCTTGCACCTTTTATGAGGATCGACTTCATCTCGATTTCTCGCTGCGTTTCTTGGCCTGTAGAAGGTCAAGGCTAGGGAGAGGATGACTTAATACTTTTCGGGCTGGCCCTGCTTCTCCTTGAACGATCTAAAAGTTCTCAGAGTTTGAGGGGGGGTTTTGGCTCATCGACCTTCTCCAGGACATATTAGATTTTGCTCGATGCGAAAAGAACTTATAAAAGCACACAAATGTATGAAAACTATATATATGGGATGAGCGAAACTAGAAAATATAGAACCGTTTTTCATCATCAAGGACCTAAGAAGTAATCAAATACAGGAGCGAGCTCGTGGCGATGACCCTCCTGAAGATAGCCTGCTTTTTAT
>CAZHAO010000010.1:6304-18416 GCA_964530375.1 uncultured Methanotrichaceae archaeon | reverse complement strand
GAGACAGCTCTGAAGCCCTTTAATTCCCTGGCTGATAAAATTTACAATAAATTCTACAGCGTCTCGGGATCGTTTCTCATGACCGCCGTCCACCACCATCGGGACATGTCCGCGAGGTCGCGGCTGAACATCCCGGAGAGCCGATACTCCCCGGACCGGACGGCGATCAGCCCCGCTCCGAGAAGCTTGTTTCTCATGAAGTAGAAGGCCGACCGAGAGACGTTCAGATCCTCCATTATCCGCTTCCAGTCTCTGGTCTTCAGAGGTTCGCCTTTATTTTGTCCCTCTTCCACCATGTTGAGAAAATCCCTGCCTCGGCGGGCCGTCTTCTCGTCTTGGAAGAGGCGGAGCATCAGCTCGAGGTAGGGGTCTTTGGAGTGGCTGATCCAGTGTTCCGACTTGGATCTGATCTTCAGGGTGGTCGCGGTTCGTGGAGCGTTCTTGACGTGGGTCATGAATCGCTGGGAAGTGCGGTGGCGTTGAGGACTGACCTGACCAGATCTGTATACTCCTCTTTCAGGATGTAGACCGTTGGCAGACGGTAGGATTTCTTGTGGGCTCTGAGGATTCCCAGCTTGGAACAGATATACCCCAAGAGTGATGCCACGACTTTGCGTGAGGTCTCGAACTGCTCTTTGACCGCCTTGTAGAGAGCGCTTACGGTAATTTCGCCCGCCTCGAGGATGACTCCAAGAACGAAACGCCTTCTCCCATCCGTGTCCAGGTCGAGGAACTGGACCAGACGGCTGGCGACCTCAGATTGCATCGAACTCATATTTCATCACCACCGTCCAAGCACATGCGGACAGCGAATTGAGGCCTGGCAATATATATCTTGCCATAATGGAGCGGCCCGTCGGCCAATTGCCGCATCTCTGCGGACGCCCGATCCGGAGTTGCCCGGCGGCCAAGCCGAACTTTGCCCCAACTATAAATAACCATAGAATATCATAATATATAAGGCATTGGTATGGATACATCTCTGCAGTTCTGGGGGCCGTAGCCTTTGGAGAAGACTGCAGGAAGGGTCAAATAATATCAAGACTGCATCTGATGGAAAGTCGAGATGAAACGGGGGCGAGACGGTTGAACCCGCCGGGGGCTGGATACGGTTTCGAGGAAGAACTCGTTGATCTGATCGAGCTGAACGGCTACAGGGTCTCCAAGACCACGAGATCCGACGATGGCAGATCGGAGATGATCGCCGCCAGGACCGACGAGGTGGGCCACGAGATCACCTACGTCATAACTTGCAAAAAATCTGATAAGCCAGCGGACGAGGCCGACGTCGAGCGGGCGGCCAACGCCAGGGAACGGCATCCGGGAAGCATCTATGTGCTGGTTTCGCCATCTTCCGGTTTTGCGCGGTCCGCGGCGGATCTGGCCGAAAGGCGGGGGGTGAGGCTGTGGGGCCCCAGAGAGATCGAGCGACTCCGAAGGAACGTAGCCGAGAAGAGGAACCTTCGGCAGAGAGAATCGATCGAGAGGTCGGACTTCAGCGAGGCCGGGAAGAAGAGAAGGTCGGGGGCGAAGCTGGTCGTCATCCTCGTCACCCTCTCGATCGCCGCCCTTTACGTAAAATTTTATGGGGTTGGGGCCGGTTCCCTCCAGAGGCTGCTCATCGATCTGAAAGGTCTGATGGAGGAGAGCGGCCCGCGCCACCTCGACCTGGAGGAGATATATCGGTCCTGCGCCCCGGAGTTTCGCGAGTTGGTCGGAAACTTCACCGAGAAGGTCCTAGCAGCTCGAAAGGGGCTGGAGAAGCCTTAACAACGTTAGGAGCCGAAAGGCGGAGTGTGACGATCGATTTTTCTGAGGAACAGGGGGGCGGTGACCTGTTAGACCCGGATTTTTGGTACAAGAAGGGTGCCGCCCACTACAGCTCCGGCTCCTTTGATGAGGCCATAAAATGTCTTGAGAGGGCGGTCGAGAAGGACCCCCTCTTCTTCGAGGCGTGGCACCTCCTCGGCGAGGCCCTCCGGAAGGTGGAGCGGCACTCGGAGGCGACAGAATCGTTCGAGACGGCTTTGGATATCCTGCCCGATCATGCACCAAGCTGGCGAGGGAAGGCGATAGCCCTGAACGAGCTCTCGCGGCACGAGGAGGCCGTGGAGGCGGCGGATAAGGCCCTCGATATCGACCCTTCGGACGCCAGGGCCTGGATCGTCAGAGGCTACGCCTTCCACGCCCTGGGGAAGTTCCAGGAGGCGGCCGACTCTTACGATCGGGCGATAGAGATGGAGCCCCTCGGCGCCCGGGCGGGGAGGGCCTGGAACAACAAGGGCGCTGCCCTCGACAACCTCGGAAGGCACGAGGAGGCCCTGGAGTGCTACGACGAGTCGATCCTCATCGACCCCTTCGACTTCTACACCTGGAACAACAGGGGAGTCTGCCTCATCGCCCTGAAGCGGGCCGAAGAGGCGGTGAAGAGCTTTAGAAAGGCGGTGGAGATCTATCCCGAGTACACCACCGCCTGGAAGAACATGTCCCTCGCCCTCAAGTCTCTTGGGAGAGACGATGAGGCCGACGAGGCGCTCGGACGGGCGAGGGAGCTGGAGGAGGAATAAAGACGAACGAAGCGGATGGGGCAGAATGGCGGCATCTCCATCTTTTCGGTTCGGCTTATAAAATGGGTTGGCTCGTGAGCCGAGGGGTGGAGGGTGAAAAGATAATAGTTCAGCCGCATCCGAGAAAGTCCGAGACGTCCCAGGCCCCCGAAGGGGTATAGCCGGACCATCGGAGCCACAGATCGTCATCCTCGGCGAGGTCGGATTCGGTGGCCGCCGCCATCTCGATGGGAGGAACTGGTTCGCCCTGGCTCGATTCGATGTAGACCCACTCGAACCCCCCGTCGGGGTGTCTGGCCCAGCAGTATTCGTCGTCGTCCTCGTCGTCCAGGATCGGGGTTCTGTCCACCTCATCCCCCTCAGAGTCCATCAAAATCACTGTCTCTTCGGTGTTCCGGAGCCAGTAGCCCTTGGCCGTCACCACCAGAAAACCCCCCGCCGGGACGATCGATCCCGGCTCGAGGGTGACGACGGACCCCTCGGCTGTCGTCAGGGTCCAGTTCCCCACGTCGACGTCGCCATCGCCTCCGTTGTAAAGTTCCGCCCACTCGTTGTCTTCGTCGCTATCCGGGGGGTTTGCCTCCACCTCGTTGATGAAGACCCATAGGGGCCACCATTCTTGGGGATCGAACTCGTCATCCTCGGAGTCGTTGATCTCGGCGAAGCCTTCATCCACCAGGATCTTGTTGAAGGGGTGGGTCAGGTTGATCCCGCCGTCCGGCCTCTCCATATATAAGACGCAGAGGAGCCTTCCGCGAGAATCCCGGCCGTCGCCGCTCCTGTCGTCTATGTCCAGCCAGACGGTCCTGTTCGTGAGGAGACTCTCTGCGAACTCTTTTGCGGCCTTTCCCTCTGCCGACTCCACCGGGGGGAGGCTGACGTCCGCCAGCTTCACCGTCTCAACCTCCGATCCGATCCGAGGATCCGATTCATCGATCTGGACGTCGAACGTGTCCCCGCTCTCCACGCCGATCACCGTCCCCCTCGCCTCGTGGGGGGCGGCCGTCGCCGAGGCGGCGAGGAGGATGAGGAGCACCAAAAGTTTCTTCAGCGTTCTCATGGTCAGCGCCTTTTGAGGGATCTGTCCCCGAGGAGCAGGAGCCTGTTGAGGGAGGACTGGAGGGAGTTGACGTTTAAGGGCTTGCCCTTTCCGCCCAGATGAAAGAGGAGGCTGGCGGCCAGGATCGCCGCGATCAGCAGGGGGACCTTCCATCCCCGTGACGTCTCGTCATCCCCGGCGGGAACGGCACCGTTCTCGTTCCCAAAGAGAAGGGGAGCGGCCTGTGCCTCATCGTAAATCCTCTTTCTCGATAGGGCGAAGGCCTCCTCAGTGTCCTCGTCGAGGGTGGGGACTAAAAGCCCCTTGTTATGCCAGGCGTACTCGTGGGCAGGATCGAGGCTTATCGCCCTGTCGTAGCAGTTCAGAGCCTCCTGATATCGGCCCAGCTGGTGAAGGGCGGAGCCCATGTTGTTCCAGGCGTCGGCGTCCTGGGGCTCAAGCTCGATCACCCTCTCATAACAATCGAGAGCCTCCTGGTGCCGGCCGAGCTGGCTATTGATTGTGCCTCTGTTCTTCCAGGCGTCGGCGTCCTGGGGCTCGATCTCGACCGTCCGGTCGTAGCACTCCAGGGCCTCCTGGCGCCGTGCCAGCGTTGCGAGGATCGTCCCCTTGTTGTTCCAGGCTTCGGCCTTCTCCGAGTCGAACTCTATCGCCCGGTCGTAGCACTCCAGGGCCTCCTCATACCTCCCGAGGCTGGATAGGGCGGCCCCTCTGCCGAGCCAGAGGTCAGCGTCGAAGGGCTTGATGTTGGTGGCCCTTTGGTAGCATTCCAGGGCCTCCTCGTATCTGCCAAGGCTGGTGAGGGCGAGGCCCTTGTTGTACCAGAGGTCGGGGTTGTATAAGTCGAGGTCGATGGCCCTGTCGTAGCTTTCGACCGCCTCATCGTACTCGCCCCTTTCGACCTGGGCGTTTCCCGCAGAAGACCAGTCGCAGGCCGAGAGATCCTCTCCAAAGGCCAAAGAGACTCCGAAGAGGAGGCAGATCAGGACGGCGGTGATCTTGGGCATCGATCCTCCATTCTTCTGATCCGGGGTTTCCATCGCCATTTCCATCCCAAATCCTGGACTCGGTCGAGGCGCGTTTTCATATGAAGGGGGTGGTGGGGGTCAGGCCAGACTCGCTCTGGAAGTTCGATCTGAGATCGATCGGTTCAAACTCCAGCAGGGAGACTGGGTTCAGCGTGCCGTTTTTCGCAGTTCCCGTTCCCGTCTGGGCGTTCGAGGTGAAGTCTTGGAACCTGCTCATGAAGTCAGAGTCTCCTCCGAAGACGTACGACCCCGAAGTCGCGTTAAAATCGCCGAAGAGGCCGTCCAAATTCGGCAAAGCGGTCTCTCCCTCTCCGGACTTCTCTGCCGAGATGTTTGCGGTTCCGTTCGTATCCTGCGTCGAGCCTTCATCGAATACGAGCTTCTTGACCTCCTCGGCTGGCGCCTCCGTTTGGGCTGAGGGGATCTCCGAGCTCTCGCTCTTCGCCGGATCTTCGACCGTCGATTTGATCCTGGATAGATCGCCTTCTGAAGCCTCGGGGGCGGCGGGGGCCGTTTTCGTCTCCGACTCAGGCTCAGAGCCGAGCGGCTTTGATGAAGGGGCGGGCGAAGGCGACTTGAACTCGTCTGAAGATGCGACGGCATCCGGAGACGGGCTCTCATCGAGGTCGATCTCAGGGGCAGCAGATTCGCTAGACTCCTCTTCCGAGGTCGGCTCGGGGACGGTTTCTTCTATCGGATATTCGGGGGTCTGGGGAACAGTCCTCTTTTCAGACGCCGCCTCTACGACCACGGGCGATGCTGGCGCCTCCGCCTGGTCTGATCCGCGGCCGATCTTCTCCGGCGCGACCTCCTCCGATAAGATCTCTTTTGGCGCTATCTCCTCTGATACTATAACCTCCTTTGAATATCCTGAGAAGGCCGGGACAGTGCTCTTTTCTCGCGAAACCCCGATGATGGCGGTCTCTGTCGAGGCTTCGGCGATTGAAGGTTCGATCTTGGCGGAGGTTGGGGTCCTATCCTTCAGCGTAGTCGGTTCCCCTTCGCTCTCCCCCTCGTCGAGTTTGGTGTCGTTGGCCTTCGTTTCTGAAGGCTCGTCGACCTTTTGATCGGTCGAACCCGATTCGTCCGCCTTGACATCCGATGTCTCGTTTGTTTCATGGGCGTAGCTTATCGGATTACTGCTTTCCCCCGCGCTGTAATCGCGGCCCGCCGGCGGAATTTCGATGACGCTGGTGTTCTCCTCTTTAGTCGAAGAGCCGGAAGATCCTCCGCCTCCACCTGACGAGGACCGTTTGCTGCTTGCTCCGCCTCCAGACGAAGAGAAGAAGCCAGAGGAGCCCGATCCTTCCTTTTCGACGGTCCGAGGCGTCTTGTCCAGCTTCTCTGATAGGGGTGCTGTGGCCGGGGTTCCCGATGGCGTCGCCCTCAGGTTCGAATAGGGAGCATCGCCCCCGGTGATCGAGATCGGTTCGACGGCGAGGAGGTAGCCGAGGCCGGGGGTGAGGAGGACGAGCCCCAGGACCAGGAGGGCGCTCCAGAACCGGACCTGCTTTTTCGGGGGCATGTCAAGCCTTCTTAAAACCTCCATATCCCGCAGCTTCCGACCCCGTCCCCTCCTGAGAGCGTGGATCTTGTATGCTGAGCATCCCGTGATGACGGAACCTGCGATGATGGCTAGAAGGGCTAACATGGCTCTCCCCGAATTTGACCTCTTAGTTGATATATATTGTAGTTATATATCAGTTACGCATAATGTAATAAAAATACTTTTCGTCGGTTGGGGAAAAACTCTTACCTTTAAATCGACCTGACTTATTATGATCGAGGCATTTAGCATGAGAGAAGACGAGAAGTTCCAGATCATATGGGAGAACGCCCAGAAGATGCCGGAGATGGAGAGGGCGATGTTCTACGAGCTGGAGCGAAAGAAGCCTATAGTGGGTCTCTTGCTGGTTCTTTTCTTTTTTGCCGGGGGTGGCCTCATCTACTCCGGAAAGGCGGCCAAGGGCATCGTCCTGATGCTGGCGGATCTCCTGCTGCTTATGGCCTTTTTATCTCTATGCGGAATCGGTCCCATCAGCACCGGCGATACCTTTGGAAGAGCGAGCTATCTCCTCGTCCCGCCGATCCTGGCCCTCTACGTCTATGCTGCGTTGGACGTTCGAAGGGATATAGACGAGTACAACAGGAGGCTTTACATCGCGGTCTTCGACCGGTCCCCTCCATTGTAGACATTTTTCCGGAGGGGTGGGTGCTAAATTGTGCGCTGTTATCTCAATCATTGAAAAATGTCTGGGATCGGCGGCGCAAACCTGCGCCGCCGATTGCTCAGTCTTTTGTCCTTTCCTCAGACTTTTCCTCCGCTCAGACCACCTGGACGGTCACCATGTTCTCGGCGCTGCACCCGTCGACGGTGGAGCTGAGGGTGAAGGTCTTGAGCCCCGCCGATCCGAACCGCGACTCGAGCTGGTAGGTTCCCGTCGATACCCTCCGGAGGGTGCCGCCGGTCAGGACGGCGTCAGCGGGGTTCCAGGTCAGCCTCAAGCTCGAGGGGTCGGCGAGCTCTCCCGTCGGCCCTCGGAACCTGGCGGTGAGGGTGAAGGGGCTGTAGGCTCCTGTGGCGCTGAAGTCCATCGCCGCCCAGCAGCTGGTCATGGACCTGGCGGGCTGGACGAAGATGTTGCCGGCCGCGCCGTCCTGGAGGACGTAGGCGACCCAGAGGAGGCCGTCGAAGGGGCTGTAGACGAGGGAGGGCCATAGTTCGTCGCCGGAGGTTCCCGTCAGAGGAACCCTCTCGATGAGGCTCCAGCCGGGTCCGAACCTCTCCAGGTACAGGTCGTAGCTTACCCCCTCCTGGGAGCTGTAAACCAGGTCGAACTCGCCGTTCTGGACCACGAGGGATGGGCAGTCCTGGATAGATGGGCCGGTAGTTATCCTCTTCTTCTCGAGGGAGTTGAGGCTCCGGTCGTACTTCTTGACGAAGATGTCCCGGCTTCCAAACTCCTCCGATGCGTAGGCGATGTAGAGCCGATCATCGTTGGCCGAGTAGGCGAGGGACGGCCGGTCCTGGTAGCTCGTCTCGGTGGTCACCCTCACCTTTCGCATCGACGTCCAGGCGGGGTTGAACCGCTCGATGAAGATGTCGCCCCCGTAGGACGATCCCGTCTCCCAGGACTGGTAGGCGAGGTAAAAGTCGCTGCCAACTTTGACGAGGGATGGCCTGTCCTGGTCGGCCGGGGAGGTGGTGAGCCTTCTGGTCTCGATGAGGTTCAGGTTCCTGTCGTACTTCTTGACGAAGATGTCCCAGTTCCCCGTCTCGTCGGATACGTAGGCGACGAAGTAGTAGCCGTCGGAGAAGATCGCCGACGGGGTGTCCGAGTAGGCCGGATCGCTGGTGGCAGCCACCTTCTGCAGCTGGGCCCATCCGGGATCGAACCTCTTCATGAATATGTCGCCGCTGTAGAGGGAGCCCGTCTCCCAGGACTGGTAGGCTAGGAGATAGCCGTCGTCGGCAGAGACGAGGGATGGCCTGTCCTGGATCACGGTGCCGGAGGTGAGCTGATAGACGCCTCCGGCGCTGACGAGCTGGTAGCCGCTGTAGCCGATGGCGCTGTCGTAGCGGGACGCAGACTCGTGCTTTCCGTCCCGGACGTAGACGTAGAGGCTGTACTCGCCGGCGTCGCCGGGAGCCGATGACCACGTCCAGGTGCGGCTGGCGCTCCAGTCACCAACGACCTTCCACGCGTTCCCTGTAGAGGGCCCCTTCATCCAGAACTTGTAGAGGAGGGGGTCCCCGTCGGGATCTGTCGCCGACGCTGTCCAGACGATCGTCGATCCCGCCGTCTGGGGACTCGGCCTGCTGGGGGAGAGGGCCGTCACCATCGGTGGCCGGTTGGCAGGGGTCAGCTGGTAGTCTCCGTATCCTTTGGCGCTGTCGTACCGGGACGCCGACTCGTGCCTCCCGTCCCGGACGTAAACGTATACGTCGTAGAGGCCAGCGTCGCCGGGAGCCGACGACCAGGTCCAGGTGCTGGCGGTGGACCAGTCGCGGACGATCCTCCAGGCGTTGCCAGTGGACGGGCCCTTCAGCCAGAACCTGTAGTAGATCTGGTCGCGATCCGGATCGACGGCCGTAGCCGTCCACTTTATCGTCGATCCCGCCTTCTGGGGGCTCGCCTTGTCCGGCGTCAGGCTCCTCAGGTAAGGCGGCTGGTTCGGTGGCGTGGGTCTCCCCCTTATGGTGATGTAGGTCCCTGCCGTGTCATCCCACCCGTCGGAGGGCGCGTGGAGCCCGTCCCGGACCCTCACCTCGACCTGGCTTTGGCCCGCGTCAAGGGGAGTGGTCCTCCAGGTCCACGCGTTGGCTGTGGACCAGTCCTGGACCGTCCACCAGAGGTTGCCTGTCGACGGCCCCTTCAGAAGGAACTTGTAATAGACCGGCCCGCCATCTAGGTCGACAGCCGACGCCGTCAGCCTTATGGTTGTCCCGGCGGTCTGGGCCCCAGACGGGGTCGCCGAGAAGCTGGTGATCGCCGGCGGCAGGTCGGGCCTGTACCCGAGGAGGATCGAGAAGTCTGACCAGGCGCGGTCATCGTAGCCGGCAGGGCTCGCGTGGTGGCCGTCCCTGACATGAACCATCACATCGCTCAGGCCGATGTCGGCTGGCGATGTCCTCCAGATCCAGCTGCCGCTTCTCGTCCAGCCGGTCATATCGACCCATGCGTATCCTGTCGCAGGGCCTCTCAACAGGAACCTGTAGAGGATCGGCTCCCCGTCAGGGTCCCAGGCCACGGCGGTCCACTTGACCCAGCTCCCGGCGTACTGAGGGCTGGGCCTGTCAGTGTACAGGAATTGGACGATCGGGGGCAGATTGGCTGGATCAAGCTTGAAGGAGGCGCTCTTCCTGTTGTCCCATGGCTCGGGTATGGAGTGCTTCCCGTCCTTCACCCAGACCTCGACGCTGTAGGTTCCGGGGGCCAGGCCTGAGGTATCCCAGGTCCAGACGTTGCCTGTGATCCAGTCGGTCTTTGCCACCCCATTGACGAGGAACTTGTAGGAGATATTGTCCCCCTCGGCATCGGTGGCGGTCGCCGTCCATGTTATCTGTGTGCCCACCTTCCGCGGGCTGGAGGGGCTGGGACTGAGGGTCTGTATCACCGGCTTGGCGTTGTAGTTGCCGAAGTCCTTGCCCACGGCGAACCTGTTGGCGGCATCAAGGGTGACGGTGTAATATCCGCTGCTCGGCTCCTTTGCCGTCCACTTGGCCTGGGGCTCCTCCTGCAAGGTGTAGGTCCCGTAGCCCAGCCCGGTGAATATATATGATCCGTCCGGGCCGGTCACCTTTGTGTCGTTGACCGTTCCCAGGAGCTTGATCGTCCAGCCAGCTAGGCCGGGCTCGCCGGGGTCCTTCTTGCCGTTGCCGTTCAGGTCGTTGTACTTCACCCCCGAGATCGAGTTGTTCGCCACGCTGTTGCCGAAGTCCTTTCCAGTCACGTCGCTGCTCACGATGGTGACCGTGTGGGATCCGTCGCCGGAGGGGAAGGTCTGGTGCCAGCTCGGCCCCCTGGAGAGCTCGCTGATCTTGTACGTCCCCGGAACCAGGCCGTCGAAGCTGTAGGATCCGTCGGTTCCCGTGGTGGTGCTGATGGTCACATGGATTCCGCCGTAGGTGGTGGTGCCGTCCAGAACGATGCCCCATCCGGATATGCCGGTCTCGTCAGCGTCCTTGGTCCCGAGGTTGTGGGTGTCCAAAAACTTCATCCCGGAGATGGAGCGGGTGCCGGTCATGCCGAAGTTCTGGCTGATCACCACAGAGGTGGTCACGGTCACTGTGATGCTAGACGAGGTGGTCATGACGAAGCCGCCTGGCGCGGGGTCGCTTATGGTGTAAGTGCCCGGGGCGATGCTCTCGAAGGTGTAGGTTCCTCCATCGTCAGTGGTGGTCGTGGTTATGAGCCTGGTGCCCTCCATCAGCTTCACCTCGGCGCCCGGAATCCCTGGCTCGTCCTCATCTTGCGCCCCGTTGCCGTTGAGGTCGTAGAACTTCTTCCCGGAGATGGAGAGGTTGCCCCGGTTGCCGAAGTCGATGCCGGTGGCATCTTCGTCGGTCAGGGAGACGGACTGAGATCCGCTGGCTGGAGCCGTCTCGACCCATCCGTCCAGGGGAACCTCGCTCACAGTGTACTCTTGGGGTGCCAGCTTGCTGAAGGAGTAGGATCCATCCTCGGCGGTGGTGGCCACGCTGGTGACGTTGCCGTTTTGCTCCAGCTTTATCGTCCAGCCGGCCAGGCCGTCCTCTCCGGCATCCTTAACACCGTTCCCGTTCAGGTCGTAGAACTTCGTGCCGGAGATGGAACGGCTGCCGTAGTTCCCGAAGTCCCTGTCCGCTGCGTCCGCATCCTTCAGCTCAACGGAGTAGGATCCGCCCGCCGGGACGGTCGCGGTCCAGCCCTCCTGGAGAACCTCGCTCACAGTGTACGTGCCGGGAGCCAGGCCATTGAAGCTGTAGGATCCGTCGGCCCCTGTGATGTTCGTCGTCTCAGTTCCGTCCGGGCCGGCCAGCCTGACGGTCCAGCCGGCCAGGCCGGGTTCGCCGTCGTTCGCCCCGTTGCCGTTCAGGTCGTTGAACTTGACGCCGGAGATGGAGAATGTGCTGCCTCTATTCCCGAAGTCTCTGCCCATGACATCGGCATCTGTAAGGTTGACCGTGTATGATCCGTCAGCCGGGGCGGTTTGGGTCCAGCCGTCCTGGAGGACCTCGCTCAATACGTAGGTTCCGGGAGAGAGTCCCTCGAACCTGTAGAATCCGCCCTCGTCGGTCGATGCAGTCGTTTCGGTTCCGTCTGGCCTTGAAAGCCTGATGCTCCAGCCGACCAGGCCGGGCTCGCCGTCGTCAGCCCCGTCTCCGTTCTGATCTTTGAACGCCCTCCCCGAGATGCGGAAGGTTGCAGCCATGTTTCCGAAGTTCAGGTCTGTCACGTCGGCGTTGGCCATGGTTACCATGTGGGATCCGTTCGCCGGCGCGGTCTGGGACCAGCCAGCCTGGGGAACCTCGCTCAACATGTAGGTGCCCTGGGTCAGGCCGGAGAACCTGTACGATCCGTCGTCGGCGGTCGTCGTCGAGGTCTCAGTCCCGTCCGGCGCGACGAGCATTATCGTCCAGCCTGGCAGGCCAGGCTCATCGGCATCCCTGATGCCGTTGCCGTTCAGATCGTTGAACTTGATCCCGGAGATGTTCAGGGCCAGCAGAGTGACCTCTTCTGCAGGCTCGGTGATGTTCTCCGAGGGCGTTTCAATGATCGCGTTCCCGAAGCTGACATCAGTGGCGTTCGCCTCGGAGAGATCCACTGTCTGGGATCCGGTGTCCGGGGCTGTCGGCGTCCAGCCGTCCTGGGAAACCTCGCTGATGGTGTATCTTCCAGCGGCGAGACCTTCGAACCGATACGATCCGTCGTCGGCGGTCGTCGTCGAGGTCTCAGTCCCGTCCGGCGCGACGA
>CAZHAO010000010.1:6036-6204 GCA_964530375.1 uncultured Methanotrichaceae archaeon | reverse complement strand
GGCCAGGCTCATCGGCATCCCTGATGCCGTTGCCGTTCAGGTCGTTGAACTTGACCCCGGAGATGTTCATTGTCGGCTTCTCAGCGGGCACTTCCTCCTGAGGCATACTGATCGTGAAGATCGAGTCCATCGATCCGTCGTACTCGCCCTCGTGCTGGCCGTCCCTGA
>CAZHAO010000010.1:0-5936 GCA_964530375.1 uncultured Methanotrichaceae archaeon | reverse complement strand
TGGGGCGACTCCGGTTCGGCGTCCAGCGTCGTCACCACCGGCGGGTTATTCGGTGCATTGATGGTGAAGATCGAGTCCATCGATCCGTCGTACTCGCCCTCGTGCTGGCCGTCCCTGACCAGAACAGTGACCTGATGGTCTCCGGGCGCGACCCCAGAAGTATCCCAGTCCCAGTGCCCTTCGGTCGACCAGTCCCTTGCCGTCGATCCGTCCAGGACGAACTTGTAGTATACTGCATCCTCACTGTCGGTGGCCGTCGCAGTCCATCTGACCGCGACGCCAGCAG
Organism: uncultured Methanotrichaceae archaeon; assembly: GCA_964530375.1. Taxonomy (GTDB): domain Archaea; phylum Halobacteriota; class Methanosarcinia; order Methanotrichales; family Methanotrichaceae; genus Methanocrinis. The sequence continues at coordinate 5,650 of CAZHAO010000010.1, read as the reverse complement.
TCTGGGGCGACTCCGGTTCGGCGTCCAGCGTCGTCACCACCGGCGGGTTATTCGGTGGCGGAACGTAGGTCTCCTTTATCTCAAAATCCGCTGTATCGTTGACGTCGTAGACGTCCTCAGGCTCGTCGGAGGCCTCCCTAACCCTGACCTCGATCTGGTTCTGCCCTGCGTCAGCCTCTGACGTCCTCCAGGTCCAGGTTGGATCCTCCTGCCAGCCGGTCATATCCTTGAATATGTCGCCAATGGAGGGACCCTTCAGCAGGAACATGTACTCCAGAGGGTCCCCGTCAGGATCGTAAGCATCGGCCGTCCACTTGATCGGTATGCCTGGATCCTGGGGGCTCAATATCTCAGGGATCAGGCTGTTCAGGACGGGCGGCTGGTTATCCTCCTGTCCCGACGCTGATATCAGAAAGAGCATTCCGAAGATGAAGATGACAGAGATCACAAGAAGCTGGTCGAGGTACTTGTGCCCGACCATCTTTCCAAATCTTAAATCCAATCTGCTCATAGTATCTCGACCCGACTCTCGACCTAACATCTCTTTGCACTCCTATGCCGGCAGTGAGCCGTTCGCGATCCGGCCTCTATCCGGCCTTTGGAGCTAGGGATGCGAGATTTAAGTAATTATTTTTCACATTAGGTCGCCATCAGTCCCTCTTCATGGTCCGAAAGTTCATATGAATTTCTTGTAGGTCCCGCCTGACCCTGGAACTGCGGCTTTCTGGCTGGACCTCCCCCGTCTGCAGGGAAATGTTTGGAGCCTCCCATGATGGCGACCCGATAGGCGTTGAAAGCCTCAGGCGAAGGGATGTTTCGCCGAGTCCTTCTTCGCGAGGGCCTCTTTAACCGTCGGCTCGCCCTTCATCGCCCGCTCGATGGCGAGCTTGGTGGCCCTGTAGTTGTAGTCCCGGACCTTCTTCTTGTCCTCGGCGTCCCACTCGATGAAGACCGAGACGATGATGAGCAGGTCTTCGGCGTCCGCCTCGGGGATCGTCCCGTCGGCGACAGAGTCCATCACCGCCTTGGCCACCGCCGCCTGGGCCGGGCCGAATATCATAAGGGCCTGGCTGGCGCTGTTGATCGTCACCTTGTTGACCATGAGGGTGGCAGGCTTGGGCTGGAGGTTCGGCTCCAGGACTGCGAGAAGCGGGGTGTGGCCCATCCTCGGCGAGGCGAGGGCGGTCACGAAGGCCTGCTCCACGGCGCTTCCCTTTCTCCCGATGACGAGGTCTATGTGGGCGATCTCGGGCCCCTCACCCACCAGCGCCTCTCCGATGAGGGCGTTTTCGAAGTGATGAGTCATGTTTCTATCTCCCCGGGACTGAGATGAAGGATCAGTCTCCCTTCACCAATTCGTGACGATGTTTTATATATTTTCTCTGGACAGGCGAGTCCCGGACCGTTGGAATGATAAGCCTTCAGAGCCGATGGACCATCGATCCAAAGGGTGAGTCGATAGATGAAGAACGTCGCCTGGGCCGTCACGGGGGCAGGCCACTACCTGGCCGAGAGCGTGGCGGCGATGAAGGAGATCTCGCGAAATAACAGGGTCTCTACCTTCGTCTCGCGGGCCGGGGAGGAGGTTGCGAGGATGTACGGCCTCTTCGACCAGCTCTCCCTGATCTCGGCGGGCGGGTACATGGAGGAGGTCTTCCTCGAGCGCGAGGAGGGAGCCAGCAGCCCCAGCACCGGCCGGTTCATGATGAAAAGGTACGACCTCTTGATCATCGCCCCCGCCACCGCCAACACCGTCGCCAAGATCGTCTGCGGCATCGCCGACAGCCTGCCGACGAACGCGGCGGCCCTCGCCAACAAGGGGGGTGTTCCCGTCTACGTTCTCCCCACCGACGTTTTGGAGAGGACGAAGACCGAACCCCCTTATTCGATCGACAGAGATCTCTGCATCAGGTGCGAGGTCTGCGAGCCGAAGGAGGCGTGTCCAAAGGGCGCCATCGGGGAGCAGATCGACCTTTTGAAGTGCGACGGCTGCGGGATCTGCAGGGATCTCTGCCCTTACGGCGCCATCAGCAAGGCCCCGATAAGCGTTGTGACCAGGCCTCTGGACAAGGAGAACATCCAGCGTCTGAGGTCGATCCCCGGATTCGTCGTCCTCGAGGGGCCGGAGGATATCAGAAAGCTGATTTGATCCAGTTTGATCCGGTTTGATCTCCGCTCAATGAGATGTAAGGTTTATCTTCTGAAATCGTCTAGGCAGGACAAATTAGAGGCGAAAATGTCAGTTCTAATAGTGAACAACTATGGTCAGTTCAACCACCTGATCCACCGGAGCATAAGGGACCTGGTCTCAGCGAAGATGATCTCAAACCAGACTCCGGCAGAGGAGATCGAGGCCGACGGCCTGATCCTCGGCGGAGGGCCCACCCTCGCGCGGGCCGGAAACTGCTCCGAGTACCTGACGAAGCTCGACATCCCCATCCTCGGCATCTGCCTCGGCCTCCAGGTGATGGCCGAGACCTTCGGGGGGAAGGTCGAGAAGGGGGCCGTCGGCGGGTATGCCGAGGTTGAGGTCGAGGTGCTGGAGGAGGACGATATCCTGAAGGGCCTCCCCCCGAAGATCAGGACCTGGGCCTCTCACGCCGACCAGGTGGTTTCCCTCCCGCCGGACTTCCAGGTGCTGGCGAGGTCGGAAGTATGCGAGATCGAGGCGATGAGGCACAGAAAGCGGCCCCTCTACGGCGTCCAGTGGCATCCCGAGGTCGTCCACACCGAATTTGGCATGAAGCTTCTCGAAAACTTCCTCGAATTATGTCGGAGATAGACGGGCCCTCCGACCTCGACCCTGCCGGCATCGAGGAGATGCTGGCGAATCTCTCGCTCCAGCTGGAGGAGGCCGAGTCCTTGGCCGCAGACGACCTGGCCCGCGAGATAATGCGGATCGGCTTTCGGTGCGAAAGGTGTGGCGACTGCTGCCGGGGCGAGGATAACAGCGTCGCAGTCTTCCCCTTCGAGATCAGGGCGATCATGGACGAGGCGGGCGGCGAAGGCTGGCTTGATGTCGCCGAGCCCCCCCTGGAGGGCGAGTGGGACGCTGATGGGAACTTTCACACCCTGGAATGGCGGCTCCGAAAAGAGGGCCGGGACTGCAAGTACTATTCTGAGAACGGCTGTCGGATCTACGGCGTACGGCCCCTTCTCTGCCAGACCTACCCGTTTTACTTAGAGGAAGGCCGTCTCCGATGGTCCGAGTGCCGGGGGCTCGGTGGCGAGATCCGCTTTGATGAGGCCACGAAGCTCGCCGAGCTTCTGAAAAGAAGGCAGATCGTCGAGATCAAAGAGGCGATCGATCTCATAAGAAAGTACGAGGATTTCGAGAGGGGCGATCCCTCGCCTCGCGGCAAATGCGTCGTCCACGACAGCGAGGGCGAGCACGAGATCGAGTGGTCCGAGATTCCGGGGGATCTAGGAAGGCGGCTTCGGATGTATCAGAGATGGTGAAAACGTCGGATGCTATCGGTTTGCCCCTGGTGGAATCAATTCTCTGGCCTTCGTTTCGACGGGGTCGATAACATGCTCTTTGAGATTTGCAAGCAGCATCTCTTGGTTGTCGTAGAGATAAACAGGCAAAACCCAGGGGTATCGCTTGATGTGGTCGAAGAGCGCATATTCATAATCCGAGCTGAGCATTAGAGGCTGAACAGCCACAGATGGAAGCTTCTCTACCACATGCGTCAACTCTGCAGGTATACTTCTGGGCTCGGTGATATCAGCAATTATAAACCGGGACAAATGGGCTAAGGTAGAAATTGTCTCTGCTGTATCTCGGCTTGCAGGCCCATCGAAATCAAAGACTATTGGCAGATAATCCTGTTTCCTCAGTTCATCCCGAATAGCTTCCAAAACCGGTTTTTGCATTTCGCTGAACCTACCCAAAATTAGTACTGCTTTTTTGGCGACTGTGTCGATAACATCTCGTATTTTTGGACTGTGAAGAAGCAGGTAAATGAACTGAGCGACTTCGAGGTTGTCTACGGTGAGGATCGGCTCATCATCACGAGTGATGATAAGATTGGATTGGTCTTTGGGTATGCCATCTAATCTCCAGGCAGAAATCCCATATACCTTACAATTTGCTAGTATCGCATCCACAATTTTAGTTTCAACTAACTGTGCACCACTCAGGTCAGCATCAGTCAGGTCAGCCAAACTCAGGTCAGCATAATCCAGGTTAGCCCAAGTCAGGTCAGCCCCAATTAGGTTAGCCCCACTCAGCTTAGTCGCAGCCAGGTTAGCTCCGCCCAGGTTAGCCCCACTCAGGTCAGCATCAGTCAGGTCATTCCCGATCAGGTCAGCCCAAGTCAGGTCGGCTCCACTCAGGTCAGCCCCACTCAGTTTAGCATCTCTCAGGTTGGCCTCAAACAGATCAGGCCTAATATCTGGATTACCTTCCCTCCACCGATTCCAGACTTCTACACCCTGCCAGAGAATCCGAAGATGCTCATTATCCGCCACCGTGCTGACCCCCACCAAACCCCGCCCAAAGTCCCCACAACAGCGTGTCTTACCTACCCTCGTCCTGGACCTCGTACTCCAGGGTGCTGATGGCGTGCTTGAAGACGATGATCTTCTTTCCCTTCCCGACGTCCAAGAGCAGCTCGTAGTTGTTTTGCGACTCAAGCTTCGCGATCAGGGGCCTTCCGTCCAAAAGCCTGATCGTCACCTTCTGGCCCACGGCCCGAGGGATGAACTGCTTCGGCTTGGTCGTCTCCGTCCCAGTCTCCTTCTTCTCCTCTTCCTCTTCCTTTTCCAAGAACATCATTTTTCAGCTCCTAAAGATCACGAATCGTCCCGTCGAGAAGTCTCCTTCCCTCCTCAGACCGAAATAGGGGCGGCTCCCAGTCCTCGACGATCCTCCTTCCTTTGCCCCTCATCTTTTCCCTTCCAACCTTCTCTTCGCCGCCCTCTCCTTCTTCAGCCTTTTCGTCATCCATTAGCAGATGGCGTATCAGGATTCCGCGCCTCTGCCAGGCCGGGCTCTTGGCGAGGTTTATGCCCCGCTGAAATAACATCTCGTGGATATCGGCCTCCTTCATCCCTCGAAGCCTTCCCATCGCCTCGTCGGGGGCGAGGCCGTCATCGATGAGGGCGTAAAAGCCCCAGGAGAATACGTGATTTCTCCAGGCCTCGTCCTGCCTTTCCGCGAAGTACTCGCCGACCTCACCGGGGCAGAGGGGGATCGACCTCGCGTCCATGGCGACGGCTTTTCCCAGGTTGAGGGATAGGTGGCCCGAGAGGGTCCCCGCCACCACCGAGTCGATCTTCTCCAGCCGGCCTTTGAAGGGCGCCACCGGGAAGAGGAGGTTGATCTCGTCGGAGAAGGTGAAGGCGATGGCGGGGGCGAGCCCCGACTCCTCGACGAACGTCCTTGCGGCCCTCGCCATCGCTTTCGCGAAGTTGGGGTCGTAGGGCTTCTTCGCCTTCCTGAGGAGAGCTCCAAACCCCCTGCCGTCGGCCCTCACCACCAGCGGCGCGCGGACTCTGAGGTCGGCATAGACCTCCCGGCCGTCAGCCCTTCTTGTCATCGCTGTAAGGCATGGTGCCGAAGTGCTTGGTGATTATGATGTCCCCGACGGCGGTGACCCCCTCGTAGGGTATAATGATACCCTTCCCCTTGAGGTCGAGGAAGGAC
>CAZHAO010000009.1:0-18923 GCA_964530375.1 uncultured Methanotrichaceae archaeon | reverse complement strand
CCGTGAGGGAGTCGACTACCAGAAGCCTCACCGGCTTCCCCGACTTTTTCAGCTTCTCCGCGAGGTCGAGGGCGCTCTCAGCCAGGAGGATCTGATGGTTGGAGTTGTAGGCCCGAGCTACGTGGATGTTCTTCAGGAACTCCTCGGGGTCCCAGGGATTTTCGGGGTCCTCCGAGGGCGAAAGCCCCTCCACCATCTGGAGGATCCTCTCGGGCCTGAAGGTGTTCTCGGTATCGATTATTATCACTGAGCCGTCGAGCCCCCCCAGCTCCGGCGGGAGCTGGACGTTGACCGCCGCTTGGTGGGCCACCTGGGTCTTGCCGGACCCGAACTCTCCGTAGAGCTCCACGATCGACTGGGTCTCAAACCCTCCGCCCATCAGGGCGTCGAAGGTCTCGCTGCTGGTCGTCACCTTGCCGACGAGCTTTCTCCTCTCCATCACCTGGTCCCCGGTCTCAAACCCGCCGATGTCCGCGGCGGCTCTGGCGGAGGCGATGATCTTGGCCGCCGTCGATTCGCCTACGTCGGCGCAGGCCGCGAGCTGTGCCGGGGAGGCGACCGCCAGGGCCTCGACGCTGGCAAACCCCGCCTCCCTCAGCTTCTCCGCCGTGGCCGGACCCACCCCTTGGAGATCTTCGAGCAGTATTTCAGCCATAATTCACCAACCCTGAATGGAACTCCGACTTTAACCTCTTTGCTCGGGCGGGGCGAAAATAACTCTGGTGCTCCACCCGCAGCTCACCTCCAGCTCTCCGTTCCAGCCGTCCCTCGCCTGGCAATCGACGAGCTCGACCTTGGAGCCGAGGTCGAGGCGCTCGATCAGCCGGACGTGGTCGTTCCAGAGGGCGACCCTCACCCGGCCGGTATCGTCGGAGACGTAGATGTTGGCGACCCTGCCGACGGTCCCGTCGTCCCGCCCGAACTCCCGGACCTCGCCGAGGCCGGTGACGAAGCCGGAGATGCTGTAGATCGATCCGGGAAGAAGCTCCGAAATGGCGGTGATCTTCTCCTGGTACTCGACCGCAGCATCGCTCTTTTTCACCACCGAGTAGCTCCCCGCCTGGATCTCGACCTGGCCATACCTCTCCCTTGATAGGGCGTTCGTCACCTCCAGGGTCTCTCCGGCCTCGATCTCCATATCCGCCTTCTCGTTCCAGAGGGTGAGCCTGATCTTGCCGGAGGCGTCCCCCAGGGTTACGGACCGCACCCTTCCTGCGGAGCCGTCGCGCCGCGCGAACTCCCGGACCGTCCCCGGATCGACGACCTTCGCGACGACGGCGATCTCGCCCATGTCGGCCCTTATCTCCGAGATCTTGAAGGGCTCGACCCTGGTCTTGATCTCGGCCTCCACCTCCTCAAGGCCGCCCCGGTCGACGGTCACCTCGGTCCCGAAGTACCCCTCTCGGGTGAAGCCTCTGATCCTGAAGGCCTGATCGACGGCCAGCTCGCCTCGGGAGACGGGCTCGACGAGCTCGTCCCAGAGGACGACCCTGACGGTCCCCGTCTCGTCGCCGACGGCGAGGTTTGCCACCCTGCCGACGGACCCGTCGCTTCGATGAAACTCGTGGACCTCGGAGATGGATACGATCTTGCCGACGAAGGTGACCTTCCCCGTCTCGGGCCTGATCCGGTCGATCTTCAGCTCCACCTCGCCGAACTCCCGGGCGACGAGCATCGCCGCCGTCCTCCGGTCGCAGAGCTCGCCCATCAGCTGGACCTTCTCTTCGACCTTTCGCTCGAACTCCTCGGGCGAGATCCGGCCGGATATCTGGTCGTAGATATCGCCTATCTCCTGGTCCATGGGGGGCCACCTCAGGCCTTCCCCGCCGGGATCGGCGTCTCGGCGGGGCGCTTTAGGTACGACGCGTCGCACCGGGAGATGAACGCGTCGCAGACGTCGTCCGGATCTCCGTCCATCAGGACCCCTCCGTTCTCGATCAAGACCGACCGATGGGATATCTCCCGGACAAAGTCGACGTGATGGCTGACGAGGAGGATGGTGGTCTCAAACTCGGCGTTGATCCGCTTTATGGCGTTCGAGACCCCCCGGAGGGTTATGGGGTCGATGTCCCCGAAGGGCTCGTCGAGGACGAGGATCTTGGGGTTTGATGCCATGAGGAGGGCGAGAGAGACCCTCACCTGCTCGCCGCCGCTGAGCTGGTGGGGATACTTCTCCAGGATCGAGAGGTCCAGGTCCAGAACTCCGAAGACCGGCTCGGCGTACTTCTTCGTCTCCGTCGCCGGAAACCGCGGGAAGAGCTCGCTGAAGACCTCGGTGGTTAGGCCGAGCTTGTCCAGGACGGCTTTTGCCTCCTCCTCCGTCATGTCGGTGAGGGTGTAGATGACGTCCAGAACCTTGTCGCTGATGCCGATGTCAAAAGCCACCTTCCGGGCGTGCTCGATGACGTCCTGGCCCTTCACCCCGAGCTTGTAGCCGATCTGCTCCAGGACAGTCTCCCGGGGGGAGAGGGCGAACTCCTGGTACATTATCCCCAGGTTCCTCCGGACCTCCAGCCTCTGCCGCGAGTACTCCACCATGTCCACCCACGAGTCGCCGTGCTTGTAGAGGACGGAGCCCTCATCGGGCCGGGCGATCCCCTGGATGATCTTGAGGAGGGTGGTCTTTCCCGCGCCGCTCGATCCGATGAGGGAGGTGATCTCCCCCTCTTTGATATCCAGGTTCAGGTCCTCGATCCTGAGGACCTCGCCCGTTCCGACGAGGTAGTTTCTCTTGTAGAGGCCCACCACCCTGATGGCGGGCGGGGCGTCGGGCCTGGCCGCGAGGGGGGCCGCCTCGCCGAGGAGGGATAAGAACCTCTCCAGGACCTCCGCCGGCTCTCCCTCGTCCCGGATCTCGCCCTTGTCCAGCCAGATCACTCTATCGGCCAGGTACCTGTGGACCTCGGGGAGGTGGGATACGACGACGGTGGTGATCCCGAGCTTTCTGTTGACGCTCTTGATGGCGTCGAGAACCTCCTGCTTCGTCGCCGGGCAGGCCATGGTGGCGGGCTCGTCCAGGAGGAGCAGCTTCGGCTTTTTGGCGAGCTGCCTTGCGATCAGGAGCCTCTGCTTCTCGCCGCCGCTGAGGATGGTGGCGAGATGGTTCGCCTTCTTCTCCAGCCCCACCAGCTTCAGGTACTCCATCGCCTCGGCCATCACCCCCTCGTATTCGAGATCGTGGACTGTGGGGATCGTCTCGTAGCCGGTCTTCCGAGAGTAGATCCGCCTTGCCACGTTCTTCAGGGCTGGCTCAGTCCAGAGGCCGAAGTCCCTCTGGAGGTGGATGGCGGTGACCTGCCTCTGTTTCTGGACCGTCTCCGGACCCGACTCGGGCGTGATATCGAGGCCGTCGATCTCGATCCGACCTGAGTCGAAGGTCTCGACCCCGCGGAGGATCTTCATGAGAGTGCTCTTGCCGCTGCCGCTCTTTCCCACGATTCCCAGGATCTCCCCCTCCTTGGCGGTGAAGCTCACCCCTTTCAGGGCCTCTACTTGGCTATCTTTGAGCTGGTACACTTTGGATAAGTTCTCAACCTGGAGCAATTATAGAACCTCCTGATCGTTTCATCCCTTGGAGTTTGACGCGAATAATTCAATTTGAGATGGACTATCGCCAACGTGCGATGCGATCTTCATCGTATCTTCGTCCCCGGCGGGACCGCCTTCTCCGGGGCGAGGAGTATGGCGGAGTCGTCATGATCGGCAGCCAGGAGCATCCCCCGGGACTCGACGCCGAAGAGCTTGGCGGGCTCGAGGTTGGCGAGGACGACGATATTTTTCCCCACCAGATCCTCGGTGCTGTGAGTTTTGGCGATCCCCGCCACGATCTGTCTCTCCTCAGACCCTATATCAACGATCAGCCGGAGGAGCTTCTCGGAGCCCTTGATCCCCTCAGCCCCCAACACCTTACCGACCCTGATGTCCAGGTTCTTGAAATCTTCAAACTTGACGACGTTCATCTCATCTTCACCCTTCTTCTTTCCCTTCTTCGCATCGAGGGAGGCTATCCTTTCCCTGAATATCCCATCGAGGTTCGAGACGAGGGAGTCGTCCATCTTGTTGAAGATGTGCTCGGGGGCGCCGAGCTTTCTTCCCGCCTCGATGGCGACGAGTCCGTCGTCGAATAGCGCCTCTGCGGCGGTGCCTGGAAGCCCCAGCTGTCTCCAGGCCGACTCCATCTTCTCCGGCATCACCGGCTGGAGGATGATCGATAAAGCTTTAGCGATCAAAAGGCAGTTTCTCAAGACGGCGCCGCACCGGGCCCGGTCGGATTGTGCCAGCTTCCAGGGCTCGTTCGACTGGAAGTAGGTGTTGCCGTAGTCGGCGAGGGCCATGGCGCCGTCGGCCATCTTCTTGAACTCGTACTCCGCCAGGGCCGCCTTCACCTCGGCGATCGTCCCGGCGATCTTAGTCGTCACCTCGGGGTCCAGGTCGCCCTCGGGGACAGCCCGGTCGAAGTTCTTGGAGGCGAAGGTGACGGCCCTGTTGACGAAGTTGCCGAGAGCCCCTACCAGCTCGCCGTTCACCTTCTCTCCGAAGACCGTCCAGGAGAAGTTCAGCTCTTTGGTGTGGGAGGTGTAGGAGGCGAGGTAGTAGCGGAGAAGGTCGGGATGGAGCCCTTTATCCAAATAATCGTCGATCACCCAGACGACGTAGCCCCGGCTCTTGGAGAAGGTCTTATTATCGATCTTCAACATCCCGCTGGCGACGACGGCGCTGGGGAGGGTGTAGCCCGCCCCCTTCAGCATCGCAGGCCAGAAGATGCAGTGGTGGTATACGATGTCGCCCCCGATGAAGTGGACGATTTTTGAGGGGCATTTCCAGTACCTCTCCCAGTCGCCTTTGGCCCGGAAGGCCCACTCCTCGGTGAAGGATATGTAGCCTATCGGCGCGTCGACCCAGACGTAGACGACCAGGTTCTCCTGGCCGGGGAACTTGACCCCCCAGTCGAGGTTCCGGGTGATGCACCAGTCTTTCAGCTCCTGCTTGACCCACTCGATGGCGTAGTTCCTGGCGTTGGATGTCCCGCCCAGCCCCTCCAGGTAACCGATGAGAAAGTCGCTGAAGGCCGAGAGCCGAAAGAAGTAGTGCTGCTGGGTCCGATATTCCGCCTCGCTGCCGCAGACCTTGCAGACAGGCTCCTCGATCTCGCCGGGCTCGAGGTGGCGGCCGCAGCCCTGGTCGCACTCGTCGCCCCGAGCGGGGGATTTGCAGTAAGGACAGGTCCCCTCGACGTACCGATCGGGAAGGAACCGATCGCAGGAGGGACAGTAGGCGAGCCGGATCTCCTGGGGGTAGACGTGACCCTCGTCCATCAGGGTCCTGACGATCGATTGAGTCCTGCTGTGGTTGGAGGGGTCGTCGGTGTTTCCGAAGTAGTCGAACTCCACCTCCATCCGACGAAAGACGTCGTTGAAGTGGTGGTGGTACCGGGTGACAAGCTCCGTCGGAGTCGTTCCCCTCTCCTCGGCGTTGACGACTATGGGGGTGCCGTGAGAGTCGGAGCCGCAGATGAATATGGGATCCCTTCCCAGCTTCTTCAGGCCCCTGACGTAGATGTCGGCGGGAACGTAGGTCCTGAGGTGGCCGATGTGGCAGGGGCCGTTGGCGTAGGGCAGTCCGCAGGTTACGAGTATGGGAAGCTCGGATGAAGGCAAATCAGAACACCGTGCGAGGCTATGCCCAAACTTGCTGATATACGTTTCCCACCCAAAACGGTCGATGACGACAGAGCTGAGGAGAGCCTCTTTCGAGGACCTTCCAGCTCCATCGATTAACGCCGGAGCTGAGCTTCTAGATCTCTGGACTGTTGCCATTTCAGAGCAAATTACTTAAAGGAGGGTGCTCAATGGCTACCAGGCTACAATGGTGGATCTTTCCGTTCATTCTGGCCCCAAACCCGGTTGCATAAGAAAGCTGGCCTGTTTGATTTTATTTTGCCATCAGGCTTTCACGGCTCTCCAAAGCTGACCGCCGAAAAAAAACAGGAAAGCATCAGCATGGACGAAAGAGATCTGGTGAGGCAAGTTCGGGCGTTCGCAAGCTCAGAGCTGCGAATGAACATTTTGCTCTGTTTAAAAAATGGAGAGAGAGATGTAAACGACTTGCAGAGAGAGCTCGGCGGCAGGAACACCACCATCCTTCACGCGATCAAGGATATGATCGACTCTGATCTGATCACCAAAGACCGATACGGATACCGATTGACCAACCTCGGCAAAATCAAAACGAGCGTCCTGGAGAACGTAATGACGGTCTTCGAGAACCTGGAGTCGAACTCCGATTTTTGGCTGAACCACGACATAAGCAGCATACCTCAAGATTTTTTGGATAAGTTGGGGATGCTCTTTCAGTCGGAGATAATATCTCCTGACGCCTCCACGCCCCTGAGGTGCCATGAGAAATTGGTACCGATGTTGGCCAAGTCGAGGAGGATATGCGCAATTTTGCCGGTATTGATATTCCCGAAGGATTCCGAGACTATTTTGTCCTCCCTCCGGAAGGGGAGTTGGGCGGACCTTTTAATAACAGACGGTATGATAGAGACCCTCTTCGATGAAAAAGGAGACCTTTCAGCAGAATTTAGGCAGGCCCTCAAGTTCGAAAATTTCAAGCTGCGTCAGACATCCAGCGACATCAAGCTGGTGCTCGTCGTCACGGAGTCCTCCGTTTACCTGGGGCTCTGGAGACATGACGGCGTCTACGACGTCGGGTCCGGGACGATCTACGCCGGAGATTGTGCCGTCACCTGGGGCAGGCAGCTCTTCGAATATTATTTCGCCGCGTCCTCCGACGTCGACGAGGCGAACCTGATGGATCTTTACTCGTCATCCCGACGTTCGGCCCTTGGCGGCGGGCGATCGGATAAGGGACGAGGATCCGCCCCCCAAGAGGCCGAAACCGTCATCCTCGTCGAGGATAACTTGGGCCATGCCGCCTTCATTCGCCGCCTCTTTGAGGGGGAAGATTCGGGGTGGAACTTCCATCATGCGATCAACCTCCGGGATGCTCTGATATGGATCGAGGAGAACAAAGGTCGGACTTTTCTGGTCATAGCAGACTACCTCCTCCCCGACGGGTGCGGCCTGGATCTGGCGAGAGATGCGGAGAGCCCTCGTGAGGTGGGTTTCCCCCTGATAATCCTCACCGGCTTCGGCTCTGAGAAGATAGCTGTTCAGGCCTTCAAGTCCGGAGCCATGGATTACGTGGTGAAGGACGCCGAGAGCATGCAGAAGCTTCCGGAGAGTGCGAGAAGGGCTCTCCGGAAGTGGGACGAATATAAAAAAGAAGGGGCCTCGAAGGACGACACCGGGATATCGGCGAAGAGCTAAATCCGGTCCGAGAAGGCGCTTAAGTCTGGATGCCGTTCGGCCCGCAGGTTTTGAGGCTCAATCCTCGACGGTGGGAAGGGTGAAGAAGAAGGTCGTCCCTCTTCCCACCTCCGACTCTATCCATATCCGGCCGTTGTGGACCTCTACTATCCGCTTTACTATGGCGAGGCCTACACCGGTTCCATCGGTGGTGGGGTCGAGCTTGTAGAAGAGGTCGAAGACCTTCTCGAGCTGGTCGCCCTCGATCCCGATCCCGTTGTCCCGAACGAAGAAGACGGTCTCTTCCCCTTCCCGTCGCCAACCGATCTCGATCTCGGGACTGGGCTCGTCCCCCATGTACTTCACGCTGTTCTCGATGAGGTTCGTAAGAACCTCGAGGATCCTCAGCCGGTCCACCCGGACGACGGGCCAGCTCTCCGCGAGGAGGAGATCGATCCCCCTCGCTCCGATCTTTGGCGATAAATGATCCAGGGCCTCGCGGACGATCTCGCCGAAGGAGACGTCCGCCGGGGGGCTTGTCACCCTCCCGATCCGAGAGAGCTCCAGGGTGTCTTTTAGGAGGTGGTCCATCTTGACGACCGCCTCCTCGATCATATCGAGGTCGGTCTTTGCCCGCTCGGAGTCGCCCTCTGATAAGTCCTCTCTCAGGAAGCCGACGAAGCCCTGGATCGTGACCAGGGGGGACCTGAGGTCGTGGGATACTGTGTAGACGAAACGCTCCATCTCGGCGTTCTTCACCTCCACCTCGTCGATCCTCCTCTCCAGCTCGTATCCGGCCCGGACCAGGTCATCTCTGGTGCGGGAGCGGACGATGGCCCCCCCTACGCTTCCCGCCGCTGATTGGAGGACAGAAGTATCATTTTTCGACCAGTCCCTCTCGGAATGGCAGTCGTCGAAGCCCACGAAGCCCCAGAGATATTCTTCTATGATGATGGGCACGATCAGAATGGAGATTATCCCTTGAGGCTCCAGGACCGCCCTCTCTGGCTCGGGAAAGTTCTTTACGAGTCCTTTGTAGGGCCTGCCCCTGGAGAGGTTCTCATAAAGCCGGGCGTAGTCGGGGAGATAGGGGAGGCGCTGAAGGAGAGGGTTGTCTATCTGGGGCTCAACTTCATCATTTGACCACTCGTAACGCTGGCTCATGAGAACTTCGCCATCCTCGATCTCGTTCTCGAAGACGTAGGCCCTGTCTGCCCCGACCGCCAAGGCCAGGAACTGGAGGGCGTCGACCATGACGCTGTCGACATCTTCCTCCATCAAGAGGGCGCTGGAGGCGACGGCCGAGGCCGCTAGGAGCAGATCTCTATCCCGAAGTTCGATCTCGCTCCTTTTGCGCTCGGTGAGGTCTCTTGCGATTCCGCAGATCCCGACAACCTGGTCTCGTTCGTCTCTCAGGGGGACCTTGACGACGTGGAAGGTGATCGAAGCCCCCTCAAGGGTGTCTCTGATCACTTCGCCGACGAAGACGTCGCCAGAGAGGACCTGCGAGTCTGCATCGCGGATTTGAACCGCCGTTTCGGGGCCGAAGAGGACCTCGTCCCTCTTTCCCAGGATCTCCGCCGCTGGCATTTCAAAGATCCTCTCCATTGCAGGGTTGACCTGGACGTACCTGCTCTCCCGGTCTTTTATGAAGATGCAGTCCTGGGCGGTCTCAAAGATCGTCCTGAGCATCTCTTCGCTGTACCTCAGCTTCTTGTTGTAAGTCTCCAGACGATCCAGCATCTCGTTGATCGACTTTGCAAGATCTGCCAGCTCGCCCCTTCCAGCTTTCGGAACGCGGAACTCATCGAACTCTTCCGTCCTTCTGATCGCCTCCACGGAGCAGGCGATGGCCGCCAAGGGGTCGAGGAGGGACCGCTCCAGGAAGATGAGGATGAGGCCCCCAAAGAGGAGGGTGGATAGGACGATCGCCATCGATAGGCGACGGACGATCTCCATGCCGCGCTGGTGGATCTCCCTGGGGATCCGGGCTTCCAGGAGGATGGTGGGGTTCCCGTATACGTCCTCTACGACCCGAGAGGCGACGATCGTCTCCTCGTCCACCCTCTCGATGAGCAGGGCGTCCGGCGAGGCGGAGTTCGTCTTCTCTCGGGCCGGGGCGAGGGGCTCCATCCTCAGGACGAGGCCGCTCATCCTGCCCAGCTCGTCTAACTTCGCCTCATCCAGGCGGCTGCCGACGATGAGGGTCCCAGAGATCGGACACAGCCCCTGGCTGTCTGTGATGGGATGGGAGCTGACCACCAAAAGTCCCTCCGGATCGGCGATTATGCCGGTCGATGCATCTTCTGGTGATGAATGGGCTAGAAGGGGGTCGTCCCTCGCCAGGTTCAGAAGGCGATGGGGCGCTGATACCACCGCCCCGGTGGTCGGATCGAAGGCCCTGGAGTAGAATAAATCGCCGGAGCCGTCGTAAAATATCATGAAGTCGACGCCGAGATTGGAGAGGGTCCAGTTGTCCAGGTTACTCTGGATGTACATCTCGCTTTTGCCGATCACGAAATCTCGGGTATCGTTCCAGAGCCCCCAATCTCCCCCGACCCTCTTCAGGGATGACAGGTCCTCCTGAAGGTAGAAGAGGGTGGCATCGACCTTCTGGTGGACGTAAGCCTCCTCCATCCCTGAGATGGCGCCCGCCATCATCTGCCACATGAAGGTGCTGGCTATCAGGCTCATGGCGAGGACCATCCCGCCGGTGAATAGAAGGATGCTTCTGCGTAATGTCATTTGACGGCCTCGCGCCTCCCCGGACTGGGATTATGAGGGCGTTGGATATCGATTTCACTCTAGCCAGTACCTCCGGATCTCCTCGACCGTCTTATGGAGATCGTCGAAGCTGAGGGGCTTTGTGAGGTAGCTGCTGACATGGTTTGAATATGCCATCTTGAGGTCTTCGTCGCTGGTGGAGGTGGTGAGGACCACCACGGGGACGATCTTCAGCCGCTGGGAGCTCTTCATCTCCCGGAGGACCTCGTGGCCGTCGAGCTTGGGAAGCCGCAGGTCGAGCATCACCAGTTTCGGAAGCCCCCTCATCTCGCGCTCGTGGAGGTAGTCCAGGGCCGCCCTTCCGTCTCTGACCCAGTCGATCTTCCCGGCGAATCCCAGGCGCTCGAAGGTCCTCATTATCAGCATCGCATGGGAATGGTTGTCCTCCACCAGCAAGATGAGAAACGGCTCCTCTGATGCCGGAACGGCTCCAGATTCTTGGTCTTCGCTCATGTTTTTTTCAACTCGTTTCATCCGTCGGATCTTCGTAATCCGCAGCATGAGGCCAAAGCAACGCCCATCGATAATTCTCGATGAGATATGAACCTTCTCAGGTCAATGCTATTGTTCTCTCTTTGATGAAGATGACGCTCGAAGCTCTGAGATCACCTCTCCTCAGGCCCTGGGACCTGCCTCGCCCGGAGGGGACCTCAAGAGGTCTTGGGTCGCCGCCAACGATGAGGAATAACTCGCTTTGGCAAATAAGAACTCGCCGGTCAAACCTCCGGCTTCTATTTGGCCGTCAGCATCTTCAGGCGGGCGTTGAAGTCCACCAGGACGTCGTCGAGGTGGGCAGTGACCGCCTGGCTGAACTGAAGGTTCTCTTCGGCTTCAACCGAGGATGGTTCAGCCGAGGACGCTTCAACGGAGCACGGCCCGTCAAGCCCGCACGCTTCTTCGCCTCTTACGAACGCCATGCTGGACGTTCCTGAGGGGTCTATCGCTACCGCCACTCCAAACCGGCCGTCCTCCGCGTAGGTCATATGGGGCCCCCGGATGGCGTCACCGACGGGACAGATGTCCCTCATCATCTTCGGGCCCCCGATTCCGTCCACGCCCCCGCCCCCACAACAGCAGCCGTCAGCCGCGGTCGAGAGGGCCATGGCCGCCAGGATCAGAAGAACTATCGATCTCATATTCATTACAACTCCCTTTCGTCACTGCAGGTTTTTGACAACCTGGGATATGACGTGTCAGGACAAGCTAAAAAATCCATCGGATCCTACTCGCGGGCCGGTGCATCAAAAACTTTTTTATACAAACCTGACACCCAGCGCACGCATCATCTGAAATGCGATCGTCTCGTCCGGCGCAACTTGCTTCCATCTGATGCTCGCTCATCTGTGACTTCGATTGCTACTACCTCTTTCGTCTTAACATCAACTGCCAGATGGACCTTTATCCAGCCTCGGTGGATCTTCCATTTTTCTCGCATCCACTCGCCACGGTTGGTTACTTTGATCCCCGTAGAATCTACAGCCATCACTATAGGTTCATCGCCAGCTAATATCGTCTCGGGAAGGCGGGTACCACGTCTCCAGATGTTGGTATAGTCGGTCGGTTTGATTTCGGGAATCATTTCCGATAGCTTTCTCAAGAACCCTTCTAACTGCCGGAACGAGAGATGGAAGATAACATGAATCGGCATCAAAAGCTCGATAAAGGCCCAGGGATATGCATACCTTCTCCCCAGCTTGCCGCGATTAAGCTCCTCGAGATCTCGTTCCCAGCTCTCAAGAAAGTCGAAGGTTAAAATCCGAATTGGGCACCAAATGACGTATCGACCCCGGTGGTCGCTCTAAGAGGCTGAGCCGGCGAGATGCCCATAGATCTCGAAAAAGACGAAGAAGACCTCGGTGAAGCCGTCGGCTCCGAGAACCTCGGGCCTTCAAGGCAAAACCCACGTTCCTGCCCTGTGGTGTAGGGCCTCTTTCAGATGGTCTACATCGGTGATCAGGGCCATCTTGCCCGTGGCTTTTACGAAGGAGAGAGCCGCCTCCACCTTGGGCCCCATGCTCCCCGGCGGGAGCTCTCCGGAGTCGATGAGCTTACTAGCCTCGTTCAGATGAAGTTGAAAGATGGGCTCAGGAGCAGGACCTCCGAAACCCCGATAAACCGCATCAACACTCGTGATAATCACCAGCCGTTCGGCTTTTAGGGCTACAGCGATGAGGGAGGCGGTAAGGTCCTTGTCCACCACCGCCTCCACCCCCGAAAGCTCCCCGCCAGGGCCGCAGATCACCGGGATGCCCCCTCCGCCACCGGCTATGACCATATGACCGTGGGTCACAGCCTCCCTGATGGTCTGCATCTCCACCACTCTCAGGGGGCGGGGCGAGGGAACCGTCCGCCTCCAACCTCTTGGTTCAGAGGCCAGATGCCATCCGCGGGCTTCCCTCAGCCGCAACGCCTCTTTTTCGCCATAAAACGGCCCCACGGGCTTGGTGGGATGGGAGAAGGCCGGGTCCGAGCCATCCACCAGAACCTGGGTCATGATGGCGGCCACCTCCTCTGACCCGGCGCTGGAGCCGAACGATGAGCGGATGGTCCTGGCCAGAAGATAGCCGATGCTCCCCTGGGTCTCGGCAACGAGGACGTCCAGAGGATCGGGAGGTATCCGGTCCCGCGTGGCCTCGATGCGAAGGAGGATCATCCCCACCTGGGGACCGTTCCCATGAACCAGGACCATCCCCTCGCCGGAAGGGTTCACCAGCCTCAAGGCCCCTGCCAGGGCCCTGGCCCGGGACTCCTGGGAAGAGGGGTCGAGGGGATCGGGAAGGAGGGCGTTTCCTCCGAAGGCCACCACCTGGACCGTCCGCTCACCCCCGTCCCGACCCCGAGGAGAGACGGCGCTCCCCGGTCATAGAGGCGAGGAACCCTTCCACCAGCCCCCGGAGGCCCGGCTCCTCCATCTCCGCCATCTCGTAAGTGACCCGGAGCATAGGTTTGTTGATCTTCATCTGGGCCCCCAGGTCTACGGGGGTGGATACGAGAACCAGATCCGCTGGAACGCGGTTGA
This sequence comes from uncultured Methanotrichaceae archaeon, assembly GCA_964530375.1. GTDB lineage: Archaea > Halobacteriota > Methanosarcinia > Methanotrichales > Methanotrichaceae > Methanocrinis. Next base: position 5,810 of record CAZHAO010000009.1, on the reverse strand, counting down.
TCGTCTCCTCCATCTCTGCCACCTGATTCGGGTAGTAGCCCATGGCCGGGAGGACTGGTCCCATCTGGGAGTATTTCTGGAACACCTCCAAGAAGGACCCCACGGCATAAGGGCGGGGGTCCACCACGACGGCCGCTCCGTAGCGCCAGGCTGCCTCCAGGCCCGCTCCGTGGCTCATCCCCCCGTGGGTCATGCTGGGGCCGTCCTCCACCACCAGCACCTTCTTGCCGGAGATCATCTCGGGACGATCCGCCCTCACCTCGGAGGAGGTCGGGACCGTCGCGGCGCCGGGGTTTGTCCTCCTCACGTTCTCCCTGATGGCGGCAACAGCCTTTGAGCCCCCTGTTGCAGCTTTATTGATGACCACGATCTGAGCCCGACGGAGGTTCACCTGTCCCGGATAATAGGCGAGCTCGTGGCCCGGCCTGAGGGCGTCGGCTAAGGTTATCCAGAGGTCGGGGCGGAAGAAGGGGAGGTCGTTGTTCCCGCCGTCCCAGATGATGAGATCTCCGTCCTCCTCAGCCATCTTCAAAACATCCTCGTAGTCCACCCCCGCCAGGACCACCGTCGCCTCCCTCAGATGGGCCTCGTACTCCTCTCGCTCCTCTACGGTCACCCCCGCCCTGTCGAGGTCCTCAAGAGATGAGAACCTCTGGGCCCGCTCCCGCAGCAGGTCGCCATAGGGCATGGGATGGCGGACGACCACTGGGCACAGCCCAGCCCTCCTCACCAGACGTGAGATGTAGCGGGCAACGGGGCTCTTTCCCGCACCCGTCCTGACGGCGCAGACGGCGATCACCGGCAACCGGCTTTTGAGCATGGTATGGTCGCCGCTCAGAAGACCGAAGTCGGCTCCTGCGGCCAGGACACGGCTCGCCAGGTCCATGACATCCTGAGAGCTCAGATCGCTGTAGGCGAGGATGCAGCGATCAACCATCTTTTCCCTGACGATCTCTTCAAGAGCCTCTTCCGGCAAAATGGGGAGGCCCGCGGGGTAAAGGGGCCCGCTGAGCTCGGGAGGGTAGGGCCTGAAAGCGATGCCGGGGATCTGGGCTGCGGTGAAGCCGACTACCTCGTACCTCTCCTGATCCCGGAAGCAGAGGTTGAAGTTGTGGAAGTCCCGGCCAGCGGCCCCAAGGATCAAAATTCGTTCTCGTTCGACCATCAAGAAAATATCGTCTCTTCAAGGTCATCAATTTGACCCTGTAAAGCGGAGGGGGTCTATGCGTCCAATAGATCACTTCTGCCAGAGGATGTGAAACTCCTCCATCGGGACCGCCGCCTCGGGATGGTTCGGGATCACCCTGGGGGTATAATCTTTCGCCGGGCGAGAGGCAGAAACCTTCGCCTCATAGAGGTATCCGTCTTTAGATCCCGAGATGGCCCCTCTTCTGACCATCTCCGATCTAGTCGGAGCCTCATCCTTCAAAGGGTCGAGGTACAGCTCCACCAATACGTCCTCCGGATCGACCCTCCCGAAGTAAACCTGAACCTCAAACCTCCACGAACCTCCGGCCTTCTCGACCTTCAGCTCGCCGAACCGGAGATCCTTCCAGCCTTCGTCCAGCCTCCGGTGCCACCCCACCAGCTCCGATGCCAGCTTGGCGCCGTTGGCCGCCCTACGCCGATACGCCTCCGCTCCGGGGAGATAGGCCTTCTCAGCGTACTCCCTCATCATCCGATGGCAGCTGAACCTTGGAGTAAGCCTGGACATGCTGGCTCTGACCCGTTTTATCCATGATCGGGGCACTCCGTCCTCGTCCCTCTCGTAGAAAGAGGGGACTATCTCCTCCTCCAGGAGGCTGTAAAGCTGATCGGCCTCGGCGGCGTCCCAGCCCGGATCGTCGTGGACTCTGCCGTCCCCCAGGCACCATCCCGCCTCCGGAGAGTACGCCTCCGCCCACCAGCCGTCAAGCTCGGATAAGTTCAGGCCTCCGTTCACCAGCACCTTCATGCCGCTGGTGCCGCAGGCCTCCATGGGCCGGCGTGGGACGTTGATCCAGAGGTCGATGCCGGGCTCAAGACGTCTTGCCAGGGCGATGTCGTAGTCCTCGAGAAAGACGGCCCTGTCGGAGATCTCGGGCCGGGAGGCGAACTCGGCCATCATCCTGACGAAGGACTTCCCCTGATCGTCGCCAGGATGGGCTTTTCCGGCAACGATGAGCTGAACCGGCCTCTCTTCGTCCAGAAGGATCCTCTCCAGCCGATGGGGGTCCTGAATCAGGAGGGTGGGACGCTTGTAGGCCACGAATCTCCTGGCAAAGCCGACGGTCAAAACCTCAGGGTCCAGCACCTCAGAAGCCCTATCGACGACCTCCGCGAGGGAGTTGTGCTCCCTCGCCTGGCGGACGAATCGGCGCCTCACATACTCGATCATCGATCTTCGCGCCTCGCCCCTGAAGAGCCACAGATCGGAATCATCGATATCGGATAAGGTGTCCCAGGGGGTTCCTGCCGGGGCAGAAAGATGGTACTTTCCTATGGCCCTCTCCCATAGGTTGCGGGCCTCGGGGGAGTCCCAGGAGGGTATGTGCACCCCATTGGTGACGTGATCCACGGGCACCTCCCATCGGGGCCATCGTTCGTAAAGGTGCTGAAATATCTCGCGGCTCACAGAGCCGTGCAGTCTGCTCACCCCGTTGGCGTAGCCGCTGCCTCTCATGGCCAGGTACGCCGTTACCAGGGGCTCCCCTCCCCGGAGGCGGAACGCCTCCATGACCTCCTCAAAGGATAAACCGAAGCTCTCGACGTACCTCTGGAGGTACTGCCTGACAAGGGATAGGTCGAAGCCGTCGAGCCCCACGGGGGTGTGGGTGGTGAATACGTTGCCCGGGCGGGTCGCCTCCAGGGCCGCAGAAAAGGGCACTTTGGTCTTCTCCGAAAAGCAGAAGGCTCGGGCCAGAACTGCGAAGGCGCAGTTCCCCTCATTGAGATGGCAGATCTCTGGGTCGATCCCCATCTCCGCCAGGGCGTTCCAGCCGCCGATCCCCAGGGCCATCTCCTGGACGAGACGTCTCTCCTCTCCCGTCGGGTAGAGGTTTGCGGAAATCCCCCTATCCCAGGGCCTGTTCAGAGGATCGTTCGAGTCCAGAAGGTAGAGGTCGACCCTTCCCACCTTCGCCTGCCAGACTCTCAGGATGAGCTCCCTTCCCGGCAGCTCGACCTTTGTCCTCAGCCAGCTTCCATCCTCTTTCTTGACCGGAGCGACGGGGAGGCTGGTGGGGTCGTTGTAGGGAAAGGCCTCTATCTGAGACCCGTCAGAGTTCAATATCTGCCGGAAGTAGCCCTGCTGATAGAGGAGCCCGACCCCCACCACCGGAACTCCGAGGTCGCTCGCGGTCTTGAGATAGTCCCCCGCCAGGATCCCGAGCCCTCCCGAGTAGATGGGCAACGCCTCGCTGAGGCCGAACTCCATGCTGAAATAGGCCACATTTTTCAGAGAGGGGTGCTGGCAATTTTCGTCGAACCAGCAGGCCTCATCGAGAAAGACCTTCTTTCTTTCGAGAACCGATTCCAGCTCAGCCTTAAACCCCTCGTCGCGGGCGACCTCCTCCAGCCGTCTCCGGGAGACGTTCTCCAGGATCATGTAGGGGTTGTTGGTGATCTCCCAGGCTTCGGGATCCAGCATCTTCCAGATCTGGTCGGTCATCTGGCTCCCAGTCCATCGGAGGTCGAGGGCCAGGTCGTAAAGACCCTCGAGGCCCTCTGGGAGCTTCCTCTGAAATATGGGACGTATATCCATGGTTTCTCTACCTTTAGGTGATTCCATTGTTATTAGATCTTTTGGCAGTAACGGCACTCTGAAAGGCCTCTCGCCTCTGCAAGCCTGTTTTATCCTCGCGGCCCAGCCCGCGGTCCAGGCGGTCCTCTCCCCCTGGGTCGGGAAGCTCTCCGACAGTATCGAGGCTCAGGTCGTCGCCTCGGTGGGGATGGGGATCACGGCCGCCAGCCTCTTCCTCCCGGCCGCGGGCCTCGACGCCGACACCACCGTTGGCTTCATCGTCGCGGTCCTCTCCCTCCTCGGCCTCTGCTTTGCCTTCTTCTCGTCGCCGAACACCAACGCAATCATGAGCTCCGTCGAGGAGAGGTACTACGGTGTCGCCTCGGGGATGGTGAGGACGATGAGGTCGCTCGGGATGATGACCTCCATGGCCATCGCTATGACCGCCATCTCGATATTCATGGGCCGGGTCCAGGTTACCCCTAAGGTCTACCCTCAGATCCTCGCGAGCTTGACGGCGATCCTCTCGGTCTTCGTCGTCCTCTGCGTCATCGGCGTCTTCGCGTCCCTCGCGCGGGGGAAGATTAGGAAGGGGGAGTGAGCCACCAATTCATTTAGGGCTTGGTGGCTATCGGCAAAATCCTAGGCATCCTACCACAACACAACACCATAGTAATCGGGTCTCTCAGAATACTGATCCTATTTGAGGCTTGCAGCGCAAGGGGGCACAGGTAGCCGGAATAGCCTCACTCCCCCTCTTGGCCGACCTTGATATTGCTGGCGGAGGTCCAGCGATCTTCCGCGGATAGTGCCATAAGACAGGATGAGAGTGGGTCGCTGAGATCGGGGCTCGCTGACGGCGACAAATCCCTCAGCAACTGGGGAAGGGTCGTGACTGCAGGCCATTGAAAATCGCAATCCATTGGTAAATCAGCTGTGATCCCATAAGCTCGGTGCATGAAGCTGGTTTTAGAGATTTGTTTCAACGGCCTGCACCCACGACCTGGGGAAGTATTCCAAAATAAATTACCTAACAGTTTAGATCAGAAAACTTATAACTTATAATGTTTGCGACATATCTGAATAAAAATTACGCTTTCATGTGATCTGAACCTGAAGGTGCTACGGCATATCTGGCTGTTTGTAGCTGGTGCCCCGCAAGTTTGTGAATTAAGCTGGTGCCTTATATTCGTCTGAATCTGGCGGAATAATAGTAAATAACACTCTCATGATTGTATTATAATTCTCTCCCATGAGATAAGCTACTTTTTCGCCAACATAATTATAATCTAAATCGCAACCCGTTTCCTTAGGGGGGTATTCCACCAAAATATTCTCATTGCGCAAGACCATTTTAATAAATGTTGATATATATCTATATCTATATTCGTCATATTTCAAATGAAAAAAAGTGTATACCACAATGAATACAATTGAAACTATTATCAAAAACTCTTTAAATAACAACGGGGTATTCAAAACAGTGTCTGCAGAATTACTCTGGGGGCAATTCGATATCGAATATACTAGCGGCGTCGATACAGCTACTATAGTAACAAAAAAAAGTATAATTAGTCCAGATGCGGCTTTTAAGGCCGATACAGCTTTATCTTTATGAAGGTCAAACGCTATATCTAAATGCTCCATAATACTTAATTCCTTCTACAATTTTGAATATTAATTCGGTCATATTTATGTTCATCGATGTATTTTTTATCGACGATGTAATTATGATCTCTGAACATAACATCTCCATAAACCTGCATAACAATATAAATCAATATGAATACAATTAGTACAATTGGCCCAGTCAATGGTGCAAATTTCTCTCCTAAAAGTCTCCACGAAATCTCTACCACAAAATATGTGAGCATCGAAGATGCAATCAGCCAAACTGCTATCTTTTTTATGCAATGTGGTTCAGCAAAAACGGGCATAATCGAATCATCTCCTCATCGAATCCTATCGGTGGAACTTCATCTCCTATTTGAATAAGGTTAGTCACCTATGATTATTTATGATTTTCGGCCAGGCTGCTGTGTTGAATAATGTTTATATTCCATCACTACTATTATTGATTGGGGATAGT
>CAZHAO010000008.1:0-18947 GCA_964530375.1 uncultured Methanotrichaceae archaeon | reverse complement strand
CACCAGAGCTGCTGAAGGTGCCGCCGAGCAAAATCGACGGGTAGTATATGTTCGTATAGCTTCCCATGTTATCATAGTAGCCGCTCAGCTGCAGCGCCCCCGAGGGCGGCGCCTGAGCGCTCGATGAGCTGCTGCCGCTTCCCAGCTGGACGGTGGCTGCCGTCTCTTCCTGCGAACCCACTTGGCTGCTATCATTTCCGAGCGGGACCGTGGCCGCCGCCTCTTCCCGACTGCTGTTATTTCCAAGCTCCGTAGCCGATCCATTCTGCTCCAGCAAGCCCGCCTGGACGGTGGTCCCGCCCAGCTGCTTGACCCCCTCGACGCCGACCTCCTTCGTCGGCCAGGTCACAGAACCCGAATCAAAGCCGTACGATCCCGAGCTCCAGACGGTGGCTGCGGCCATGGGTCCCAAGACCATCATGGCGAGGGCTACCAATGTCATCATCTTTACGTCGATCTGCCCATAAGGCAATCTATCACCCCGCGTGCGCCGTCGCCCCGGAGGTTTATAAACTTGTTGAAGACCCGAACTCGAAAAATCGGAGGGATCAGCCGGCAGGCGAAAAGCCTGTCATCTCCCGCCCCTCCATCTGAAGGGCCCTCACCCGGTCCCCGGCCTCCCGCTCGTCTTCCGCCCTGGCGATGACTCTGACCTTGTCGAGCCTTATCCGATTTCCGCAGGGACAGGTCCTGGTGGCGGCGCCATCCTCGGCATAAAGGTGGCGTCCGCACCCGGCACACCTGAATATCAGATACATCAAAAGAGGTTGGACGGAAGGTCGGCTTCCGATCACTTGGCGACGAGGACGGCGTTCACGACCCCGTCCTGCCCAGGCCTGCTGGTGACCTGAGCCAATCCCAGCTCGGTCTTGATGATGGCACCCTTGGAGATTATGTTTCTCCTGATGTAGTTAAGGTTGGCGCTGTTGTCGTTGACCGTCTCGATCTTCGCCATCTTGGACTTTCCGGTCACAGGATCGGCGACGGAGGCGATGTCGCACCTCAGGAGTCTGGTCTTGGAGTTTCCGCCCCTGGTCCTTATCTGCTTCTTTCGCGTGACGTCCACGTTCGGCTCACCGGCCTCTCTCCCCAGCTCGCACTTCCTCTTTCCTCGGTTTGAGATCAGCCTTCCGCCGGTGAACTTCCTTTTTGAACTTCCATGCCACTTCATACTATACCCCGGATCGGGGATAGTCATGGGGGGGCGATATTTATACTTTTGGTATCCGCATCGGGGCCCCTCGGCCCCTCTCGCCGCAACATGTGGCGGGACCGAGTTTTGAGGTCGTGACTGTGGACCAGTGAAACCACCAGATTAGAGAATGCTTAATTAGCAGTAAAGGTATGTCGCATTTGAGGGAAGACTAATTTGGACCCGGATCAGAAGTTCAGCGTGGCTAGTACGATCGTAGTTGTCCTGGCCATTCTTATCGCCATCTATCTGACCAAGGACGTCCTCGTCCCATTCCTTCTGAGCTTCCTTCTCGCCTACGTCTTTTATCCGGTTTACAGGTGGCTCGTCAACAAGACTCACAGGAAGAGCCTATCGTCCTTCCTCTCGATGCTCCTCATCCTCACCATAATTCTCTTCCCCATCTTCGGCTTCATCGGCGTCCTCTTCCAGGAACTATCAAATATTATCAACCTCGGTGGTGTTAGCTACTTCCATGAAGGAGTTAGCGCCCTATCGGAGACGTTTATCGGCTTCATTGAGGAGTACCTGCCCGCCCAATTCGCCCAACGGCTGGAGGCCATGGGGGATATCGGGGCATTGGCCCTCACGAGAATCAGCCCGACCATCCAGGAGGGATTATTGAACTTCGCATCCAACGTGCCCCTCCTCGTCACAGAGGCGATGGTTGCGGCCTTCTTTACGTATTATTTCATGATGGACGGAGGGGGACTGATCGACAGAACCTTGGAACTCATGCCGAGAAGGGAGGTTTTGGCCAGGTTCCTCGTGGAGCTTGATGCCATCTACTCGAGCTTATTCCGGCTCTTATTCGCCACTGCGGCAATCATAGCTGTAATGGGGGCCGCTGGATATTTCCTACTAGGTGTCCCATACCCTGCCCTTCTTGGAATACTTACAGGCGTCTTTTCCCTCATGCCGATGCTAGGCGCTTTCATGGTCTTCGGACCTATTGCCGTCTACTTCATAATCGTCCAAGACTACATCAGAGCCATTGCCACCCTCTTATATGGTGTCATATTCCTCACTGTTTTGCCTGGCAACTTTATTCTCCCGAAGCTCGCCCAGCGAGGGGCCTCCATCCATCCCCTGATCACCATCCTCGCTTTTCTGGCCCCTGTCCTGGTCGTCGGAGTCTCGGGAATGATCTTGGGGCCTGCGGTATATGGCTTCGTGCTCGCATCCTTCAGGACCTGGATCTACTTCAGGGAGATGAAGGTCGGTGAAGATATATCCGTTGCCAACGCCAACCAGTAACGCTCACAATCGACTCCACTAGCTTGGCATCGAGCATCCTCTTTCCGTTCGGCCCCCCCTTCTAGGCTTTCAGAAGGATGGAGGACCAATCAAGAGATCACTTACTAAAGCTCGCCAACCACATTCATTTATTGGATACCCCGCAGCTTGCTGGCGGGTTCGCCGCCGCCAGTTTGACTGATCTTAGATCCACGACTCATCCAGGCTTAAAGAGCCAAGAACAAGCTCAAAGGTCGAAGCGAGCCTGGGGAGCCCAAATCATTAATATGTAACCTGCGACCAGGGGGCTGAGAAAGATGTGCTCCCGCCGACCTTCGAGGGCAGAACGTCGACCTAGAAGAAGCGGGCGATGGGCAGAAGAGAAGGGCCGGTACGGTTTGAAGGCAGGTTATAGATGGCGACGATCGATGAGCAGATCCAGGCTATAGAAGAAGAGATCTTCAACACCCAGAAGAACAAGGCCACAGAGCATCACATAGGAAAGCTGAAGGCCAAGATAGCGAAGCTGAAGGCGCAGCAAGAGCTGCAGCGGATCAAAGGGGCCGGCGGCGGCAAGGGCTACTACGTCAAGAAGTCCGGCGATGCCACCGTCGCCCTCGTGGGCTACCCCTCCGTCGGGAAGTCGAGCCTCCTGAACAGGCTGACGGGAAGCGACGCCGAGGTGGCTTCCTATCTGTTCACGACCCTGGAGGTGATCCCCGGGGTCATGGACTACAAGGGTGCCAAGATCCAGATCCTGGACATGCCCGGCATAATCAAGGGAGCCTCCAAGGGGAAGGGGAGGGGCAGGGAGGTGATCACCGCGGCGAGGGCCGCCGACATCATCCTTCTGATGGGGGACGTCTACAACTATCGCCTCGACGTCCTGGAGCGGGAGCTCTACGACGCTGGGATCAGGCTCGACAAGACCCCCCCCGACATCACCCTCAGCCCCTCGGAGAGGGGCGGCATCACCATCCGAAATACCGTCAACCTCACCAAGATGACCAACGTCGAGATCGCCGAGATCCTCCGGGCCTACGGGATCGTCAACGGCATCATCACCATCCGGGAGGATATCGACACCGAGACCCTCGTCGACTTCCTCGCCGGGAACAGGATCTACGTCCCCCAGCTGGCGGTCGTCAACAAGATCGATCTCGAGTACGACGACGTCCGGGAGGAGATAAAGAGGACCATCGGCCGAGACTTCATACCCCTCTCCGTCGAGAAGGATATCGGCATCGAGGATCTGAAAGAGCTGATATACGAGACCCTCGGGTTCATCAGGATATACCTCAAGCCCCAGCGGGGGAAGGCGGACATGAAAGACCCCCTGGTGATCCTGGAGGACTCCACCGTTCGGACGGTCTGCGAGCACCTCCATCGGGACTTCGTCCGGCTCTTCCGGTACGCCAAGGTCTGGGGAAAGAGCGCCAAGTTCCCGGGCCAATCGGTGGGCCTCGATCACGCCCTCGCCGACGAGGACGTCCTCACCATCGTCATTCGGGGGAAGTAGTCGGCCACCGGCCTCACCTTCGACCATTCTCTCTTTGTCCATTCGTTCCCGCAGATATTCCTCAAAGGGCATATTCATCGGGTTCGCGGGGTAAGACCTTATATATTCGCCGCCCACCTTTTGGAGGTTGAGATCTCAAGCTTAACTTCGACAGGATGAGTGCTAAGATGTCGAGGCGGATCATCATTTTATTGACGGCGGCGCTCCTTTTGGCGGGCGTCGCCTCAGGATTGAGTGGGGGAAAAGAGCGGCCCATCAGCACCTTGTGGAGCTTGCAGGAACAGCCTGCCATCGACGGCCACGTGGTGGCCTGGGCGGACAATCGAAGCGGCAACTTCGACATATTCATGTACGACCTGGAGACCGGGACCGAGAGGGGTGTCTCCTTCTATCCCGGCTGCCAGGACCATCCCGCCGTCAGCGGCGATCGGATCGTCTGGCAGGATATGCGGACCGGAGAGTCGGACATATACCTCTACGACTACGCCACCCGAGAGGAGATGCCGATCACCACCGCCAACGGGAGCTCGTTCCTCCCGGACATCGACGGCGACCGGGTCGTCTGGATGGACGATCGGGACGGCGACTGGAACATATACATGTACGATCTTTTGACCGGCCAGGAGAGGCGGATCACATCTGACCCCAAGGACCAGATCCAGCCCCAGATCAGCGGCGACAGGATCGTCTGGGTCGACGACCGGAACGGAAACTCCGACGTCTACCTCTACGACCTGAAGACCGGCCGCGAGAGCCCCCTCGCCACGGCGACTGGAGACCAGCTCTTTCCGGCCATCGACGAAAACCTCTTGGTCTGGTCCGACAACAGGACCGGAGACTACGATATAGTCGCATACGACCTATCGACGAAGAAGGAGACGGTCATCGAGAGGCCTGGGCTCCAGACCGCCCCCTCGGTCAAAGGAAAGCTCGTCGCCTGGCAGGATTACCGGAGCGGCGTCGCCGAGGTTTACATCTACGACATCAACACCGGCGAGGAGACTGCCATAAGCCCCGGCTCCCTCAAGATGGACCCCGACGTAGGCGACGAGGGGGTCGTCTGGACCGATTATCGGGCCGAGGACTCCGACGTATACATCCGCGACTTCGGCCTCTCGGCCGACGAAAAGATCGCTTCGGGACCTTACAACTGCTCAAACCCGTGGCTCGACGGCGATCGGGTCGTCTGGACCGACGATCGGACCGGAAGCTTCAACGTCTACATGATGGACCTCGCCGCCAGCCGGGAGGTGGCGATCACCGACTCCGAGGACGATAAGAGCCGACCCAGCATCAGCGGCGATCTGATCCTGTATACAGACAACAGAAGCGGAAACCTCGACATATACCTCCGCGACCTCTCGACGAGGAAGGAGACGAAGGTGACCGACGACCCCTCCAACCAGATGTACGGGATGGTGGGCGACGGAAAGGTGGTCTGGATCGACGGACGAACCGGCGAAGACCAGATATACGTCTATGACGTCGCCTCCGGGTCGGAGGAGCAGATCACCACCGCCATTTCGAAGAAGGCCACCCCCATCGTCCGGGGAGACCTTGTGGCCTGGATGGAGAACAGGGCGGGGAGCTGGGACATCTTCGTCTACAACCTGACCTCCGGGACCGAGACCCAGGTGACGACAGATCCGGGAAAGCAGGAGGCACCCTGGATCGACGGCGAGACGGTCGTCTGGATGGACGACCGGAACGAGAACTGGGACATCAGGGCCAAAAACCTAAAGACGGGCGAGGAGACGGTGATCACCACCGACACCGGCTATCAGGGCCTCCCCGTCATCTCGGGCGACCGGGTCGCCTGGCTGGACGACAGGAACGGGGACCAGGACATATACCTCTACGACCTAAAGCTGGAGAGGGAGATCCCCGCCGTGACTGGACCGATGAACCAGAAGCCGAACGACGGGGTGGGGTTCCCCTTCTACGTGAACGTCGCCGGAGGTTCTTTGTTTTTGGAGGGCGACCGGATCGTCTGGATGGACTACAGCCAGGGCAAGCCCGAGATCATGACGCGGTCGGTGGGAGACGATCCGATCCTCCTTTTGGAGAAGGCGGACCTCGCCACCAACGAGAGCCTCATCGTCTGGTCTGACAACCGAAGCGGCGACTGGGACATCTTCGGATTCGACTTCTATAACCGGTTCGAGCGGCCCCTGGTCCGGGCGCCGGGCGACCAAAGAGAGGCTGACATCGGCGGCGACCTTCTCGTATGGCAGGACAACAGGAAGGGAGACTGGGACGTGAGGTCCCTGAACCTCTCTTCGGGCGAGGAGATCGTCGTCGTCGAAGGGGAGGGAGACCAGACGAGCCCCTCGGTTTATGGAGGCAGGGTCGCCTGGATGGACGACTCCTCCGGCGACGTGGACGTGATGGTGAAGGACCTGGATGGGTCCGCCATCAAGCCGCCGGCCTCCAAGGCGGGAGATCAGATGTATCCGGTCGTCAGCGGCGACCTTCTGGTATGGCAGGACGACCGGAACGGCGATTGGGACGTCTACGCCCTCGACCTTGCCACCGGCGAGGAGACGAAGCTCACCGGCGATGGCGACCAGCTCCATCCCCACGTCAGCGGCGACGTGATCGTCTGGGAGGACTCGACGACCGGCGACGTCTGCTACTACTTCTGGGAGAGGAAGTGGGGCCGCGCCTATTCGAGAGACGGCGTCCAGACCCAGCCGAAGGTCTACGGAAAGCGGATCGTCTATCAGGAGCCGACTGAAGAGGGCTGGTCGATCAGAAGCTTCGACCCCAACACCTGGAAGGACAGGGAGGTGGCCTCTGGTTCAGGAGAGATCGACCTCGACTTCGACTCGAGGCTCGCCTGGCTGATCTCCCCCAGCGGCAAGTTCGGATACCAGAACCTGGGGTCCGACCAGATCAGCATCATCTGCCAGGCCTCCGGCGACCAGACCAGCCCCGCCGTCAGCGGCGACTGGGTGGTCTGGATGGACAACAGGACGGGAAACCCCGATATCCGCCTCTACAACCTGATCGAGAACGTCGAGTGGCCCCTCGCCGCGGGCCCTGAGCTGGACATGTATCCGGAGATCGAAGGGGACGTCGTGGCCTGGATGCACCTCGAAGAGGAGTTCAGCTCCTGGGCCATCAGGACCCTGGACATCCCCACCGTCAATCGGACCCAGCTTCAGAGGGGTATCTCCGTCCCCACCAGGCCCTCCATCAGCGAGGAGATGCTGGGATGGGGAGACCTTCCCATAGCAGGTTTCGGGTGGCGCGTCCAGAAGAAGCCCCTCTACACCACCGAGACGATGGAGGCGATACCGCCGAAGGGCAAAAACCCCGACGCCGGCGGGTCGGTGGTCGTCTACCAGGACGACCAGAACGGCGACGAGGACATCTACATCTGGTCCGGCACGACCCGACGACCCCTCTACTCCGGGGCTGGCAACCAGACCTTCCCCACCACCGACGGGAAGATCGTCGTCTGGCAGGACGATCGGAACGGCAACCAGGACCTCTACTCGTTCGATCTGGCCACCGGCAAGACCGAGGAGCTAACCTCGGACCCTTCGGACCAGACGATGCCCCACCTCCGGGACGGCATCCTGGTCTGGCAGGACGACAGGAACGGAGACTGGGACATAAGGGCGATGGACCTTTCGACCCGCCAGGAGATGGAGATCTATACAGGCCCCGGGAACCAGACCGATCCCCGGACCGGAGACGCCAAGATCGTCTGGGTCGACGACAGGAAGGGGGAGAAGGACGTCTACATGTACGAGATCTACAGGGAATAGTCCCACCGGTCGTTTTTGGGCCGCGACTCCCCGAGGGGTTGTGGCCCATCAACAGCTCCCCCGGATATCTATTTTTACGATGGTTGCCAGCAGTTCGGGGAGCAAAGTTTATTTATTCGGCCCTCACTTGTAAGCGGCTTAAAAAAGATCGGGGCATCTGACAATCATGCAACTTGAAGAACTACGTTTCGGCACTGAGCTGCTCAAACGCGGCTTTGCAAAGATGCAGAAGGGGGGCGTCATCATGGACGTCACCACCCCTGAGCAGGCCGTGATAGCAGAGGAGGCGGGGGCCGTGGCGGTGATGGCCCTCCAGGCGGTGCCGGCCGACATAAGGAAGATGGGCGGGGTCGCCAGGATGGCAGACCCGAAGATCATCATGGAGATCATCGACTCGGTCTCGATACCTGTGATGGCCAAGGTGAGGATCGGCCACTTCGCTGAGGCTCAGATCCTGGAGGCGATCGGGGTCGACATGATCGACGAGTCGGAGGTTTTGACCCCCGCCGACGAGTTCCACGTCGATAAGGCCAAGTTCACAGTCCCCTTCGTCTGCGGCGCCAGGAACCTGGGGGAGGCGCTGAGAAGGATAAAAGAGGGCGCAGCGATGATCAGGACCAAGGGCGAGGCCGGGACCGGCGACGTCCGGGAGGCTGTCAGGCACATGAGGATGATCGGAGGTCAGATCAGGAGCCTCAAGGGGATGGCTGACGAAGAGCTGGTGAAGGTCGCCCGGGAGATCGAGGCGGATCGCGAGCTGGTCGTCGAGTGCAGGGAGATGCAGAGGCTTCCCGTCGTCAACTTCGCCGCCGGAGGGATCGCCACCCCCGCCGACGCGTCCCTGATGATGCAGATGGGGGCGGACGGCGTATTCGTCGGCTCCGGGATATTCAAGTCCCAAAACCCGGAGCTTATGGCCTCGGCGATCGTGGAGGCGGTGAACAACTACGACGACCCGATAAAGCTCGTCCAGATCTCCGCCGGCCTCGGCGACCCCATGAAGGGGATAGATGCAGGGACCCTCCAGGAGGGCGAGATCCTTCAGACCAGGGGCTGGTAGATCGAGGATAGGCGTCGTCGCCTTCCAGGGGGACGTCTCTGAGCACGTGCTGTCGATGGAGCGGGTCCTGGGGTCCGAGGGATCGGTGGTGGAGGTCCGGAAAGGCAGGATAGTTCCCGAATGCGACGGCATAGTCCTCCCCGGCGGCGAGAGCACCACCATCGCGAGACACCTCGCCCGGACCGGCGTCGGCGACGAGATCCGGGCTGCCGCCGAATCCGGCGTCCCCATCATGGCCACCTGTGCTGGGCTGATCGTCATCTCCAAGGAGATCGTCGAGGAGACGAGGTTTCTTCCCCTCGGCCTCCTGGACGTCAGGGTCGCCAGGAACGCCTTTGGGTCCCAGAGGGAGTCTTTCGAGGCGGATCTCGATGTATCGGGCTTCAGCTCGCCTTACCACGCCGTATTCATCAGGGCACCGGCGATAGTCGGCTGGAACGCCGACGTCGAGGTCCTGGCCCGGATCGACGAGGTGGCGGTGGCCGCGAGAGAGGGTAACCTTTTGGGCCTCGCCTTCCATCCCGAGCTGACCGGGGACCTCAGGTTCCACCAGATCTTTTTGAATATGATTTAGGAGGTTATTACTGATGTTCGGCATTGACGAGGAGTTTGTAGAGAAGAGCTTCGATGAGATGGAGGAGGATATGAGGAGGCTCTCGAATGAGGCGGAACGGCTCAAAAAGGAGGCGACAGAGCTTTTGAGGAGGTCCGACGATCTTCGGAGCCGATCGATCGACATCCGGCCGGAAGACCCATCGGCCGCCGAGGAGATGTGGCAAAAGGCCGAGGAGCTCCGGGCCGAGAGCCGGGAGATGATGAGGCTGGCGGTGGACAGCGGCCTCAAGGCAGGAGATATCAAGCACCGCATCGAGATCCACGACCAGATCTCGGCGGTGGTGGACAGGGCGGATGAGATCTGGAAAGGGGCCATCAGGGCCGGAAGGTCCTGATTCCTGATCCTCGAAGACGAACCCATCAGATCCCCTGATCTCCAAGGTCAGATCGAAATCCTCTCTAGTCCTCGAAGGATATCCTCTTCTGGGTCTCGAAGGTCCCGTTCAGCTCCTGTTTCGCCTTGATCTTCTTGTTGAAGTTAGAGTACTCGGTCTTGGTGCCCCATAACCCCTCGAAGGCCTGCTGGGTGTTGAAGAGGAGGGTGTGCTCAGACCTGTTGGCCGACGATAACGTCCCCGTCTCGCTCTTCTCCAGGGTGGTGGCGCTGAACTGCTCTGTGACGCTGGCTCCCATGCCGCCGTGGAAGGCCGGAGACTGCATCACCTTGAACCCCTTGAGGTAGCCCTGGTCGAAGACGAGAAGCCTGCTGTCGGATATGTTGACGACGGGGTTTCCTTTGTTTATGACCTTCTCGGACTGCATCTCTATCGATCCGTAGCCGTCCAGCTCCTCCTTATACCGGGCGCTCTCCTCTCGAACCTCGTTCTTGATGGAGACGTCGCCCCTTCCGACGACGGTGGTGGACTCGACGAAGAGCATCCCGTTCCCCTTCGTCGTCTCGAAGCCCCTTTCGCCTCGGTCATCTTCTGCCGGAGGCTCCTCGGTCGGTGGGACGGCTTCGCTCTCGGGGGCGGCCGTCGACCAGAAGAGGATGTAGGGGCCGTCTTCGGCCCACCTCTCCCCGTCGCTCACCTTGACGAAGACCGCCATGTAGGTACCCGGCGCCTGGCCTGGGATCTCGTAGCTCCAGTACCCGTCCTTGGCGTCGCCCTCCTCCAGCACCATCCTCGATGAGCTGATCTTGGTGACGTCGGACAGATCCATCCTGCTCACCGAGGTGGTGGGGCTGTCCCAGAGCATCTCCACGGAGCTGATCCCCATGTCGTCGGAGGCGTGGACCGCCACCACCACCGGCGTCCACGCCGTCGGCTCTGGCGGGAAGGCCCCCACGTCGATTATCCTCGGCGGCCTGTCGACCTCGATCTCGCCCAGGTCGCCTATGACCAGCCTGAAGTTCTCGGAAGGAGAGGTGGACGCGAAGGGGCCGTCGGTGCTGGGGCTGCCTGCTGATGCCGCCGCCTCGGCATACCCCGGCGAGATCGCCAAAAGCTCGCCTTGACCTGAAACCTCCACCGACGCCCCGGACTCGGCCACCCCCCCCTCCGAGACCGACCGCGGATCGGAGGGCTCGTACCGAGCGGCGGTCGCAGAGCCCGCGAGGTTGGCTGAGATCCCCGCCGGTGAGGTGGGGGAGATGGAGGGACCGCCCCCGGTGAAGGCGTACGCCCACGTCCCCGGCGAGGCGGAGGGGGAAGAGAGATATGCGGAGGCGGGGTCGCTGGCTGAAATCCAGGGCGATGACATATAAGAGGAGGCGATCCCCTCAGCCGAGTACGAGCACCCCGCCATCTCGGGGCTTGGCCTCCGGGGCGACAGATCCTCTGAAATCGGTCCTGCTGCCGAATAGTCGTATTCTGCCCCCTCCGAGACGGCGCCGTCGAAGGAGGTGGGCGAGGCTTCGTGGGTCCCGTATCCCGACCACTCCGTCGAAGAGCTCGTCGGGCTGGCGGTGGGGAGGGCGCTCGAAGAGAAGGCCGCCTCCGATCCCGTCGGCATCGTCGTCTCCGATGAGGCAGAGTCCATCGTCTCCTTCGAGCCGTCCTTCTTCAGCCTGATCCTCTCCAGGATATCCCTGAGCCGGTCCATGAGGCCGGTTATTTCGGAGGAGGCGTCCTCCTGGACCAAAGAGATATCGCTGGCGTTGGGAGGGGCGACCTCCTCGGCGGCGGAGGAGGAGCCCGGAGCCGGAAGGACATCTGGTTTGGCCGCGACCTCCTCGACCGGAGGCGGGACCTCTATCAGCCCCACCTCGAGGATCGCCTGATCCCTCACCGAGGCCCCGTCCTTGGTGAAGCCCTCGGCGGTGATCTCCTCCTCGATCTCCCCGGAGACGACGATCTCCCGCTCCAACGTGCGGCGAGAGCCGGGGGAGACGTAGTCTATCGTCCCCATGTGACCCAGGGAGCTGCCCATGATGAAGGTGCTGAAGATGGGGACGTCTCCCCGGTTCTCGACGGTGGCGACGACGTTGACGCTTCCGCCGGAGTTCGTCTCGGAGGGTTCGGCCCTGACGGAGAGATCGATGTTGGCGGATGCGAGGGTCACCGCCACCTCCCTGGAATCGTTCCAGGCTTTGCCCCTCGAATCGATCCCACAAGCCTCGAGTTCAAGGGTGGTGTTCGACTCCGCGAAGAAGCCGAGATCGACGACCCGAAAGTCCCCGGGCTCCAGCCGCCCGATCTTCTCCAGGGCCCCCAGGCCCCTCTCGGAGAGGACCACCTCCCTGAGGGGGTCGTCGCCGCTGTTTGTGATGAGACAGGTGAGGTTGAAGACCAGACCGGGGGAGGCCTCGACCTCCAGGGGGTTGACGTTGAGGCTGATCCCCGGAGATATCACCCTCATCTCGAAGGAGGCGGTGGATGAGACCGTCTCGCTGCCGAGGGTTTTCCCCTCGGCACCGCCCGAGACCGCCCTGCTCTCTTCGGCAAAGTAGGTGGAGGAGACGGGCGTCGAGCCTCCGGCAGCGACGGCGGTAAGCCTGAACCTGCTCTCTCCGCCCTCAAAGGTCACGTCCACCAGGTCGACCTCGCCCGTATTTCTTATGGTCCAGACCGCCTCCACCGTCTCGCCGGGATATGCGACGACGTTCAGGGGGTCGACGGTGAGGTTCAGGCCCGGCTCGGCGAGCTGGAAGGTCAGGCTCGCCGACCTCTCGAGGCGGCTGCCCGTCGAGTCTATGGCGACGACGGCGACCTGATCATCGAAGCTCTCGCCGATGGTCGAGTTCCTCATGAGGGTCCTCGCCTCCCCAGGTTTCAGCGCAGGGATCTTTCCGATCTCCCCCAGGGAGTCGGTGACCCTCACCTCCGAGAGGGGGTCGTCTCCGACGTTCTCCAGCCTGACGGAGATCGAGACCCTCTGACCCCGGCAGATCCTCTCGGGGTCCTGGGCGACCTGGACCGAGAGGTCCGGCGATACCACCCCTATCTCGATGGAGGCCTCGTCGGCTAGGGGGCCTTCGGCCGTGGCGGAGGCTGTCAAGTTCAGGGGACCTTCAACCATCATCGCCCCTTCCAGGGGAAGTCCGTCTCCCGGAGCCAAACGAGGAGCCGTCGCCGTCCTCCCGCCGCACTGAAGGGTGACGTCGGCCAGGGCTAGAGTCCCCCGGTTCACGGCGGTGCACCTGTACCCGACCAGATCGCCCTTGTGAACCAGGGTCCTGTTGGCCTGGAGGGTCACCACCAGCTCCGGCGAGCCGGTCTCGGGTTTTTCGACATTATCCTCGGCCGGAGCTGGCGGGGCACCGCCCCCGCCGCCGAAGATATCGCCGAACCCGAAGTCGCCGAAGTCAAAATCGATATTGAAGCCTCCAAATCCCGCCTCGAAGGCGGAACCTTGGGGCTGGGAAACCTCAGCCGACGGGCCCCCTCTCGGCTCCGTCGGAGTCCCGAAACCGTCGAAGCCTGAGCTGAGATCGCTGAAGGCCGGCTCCATATCCATCTCCTCGAACCCCGGCATGGCGTCGAAACCCGCCAGCTCGCCGGTCCGGGCCGACACCGACCCCGTCGTCGGCAGATCTGCTGCAGAGGCGCGGGGCGCTGGCTGGACGACGACCTCTCCGATGACCGTTTCTCCCTCCGGAGATAAGGCCGTCACCTCGGTGATGCCTCCGGCCTCGTCGGCTGAGGTCCTGATAAGGCTTTCAGACTCTCCCGGGCCGAGCCGGGGGAGGATCCCCAAGGTGGCTCCATCGCCGTCCTTCAGGGTCACTCGGCTGAAAACCATCTCGCCATCGTTCTTCAGCCGATACTCGGTGGTGGCGGGCTGGCCGGAGCTGGCGGGGGATGAGATGACGGTGACGGTGAGATCCTTTCTGACGGTGGCAACCTCCAAAAGCCCCCGGGCGAAGGCCGTCTCGCCGCCATCGGTGGTCCCGGCGGCCGTCACCTCTGCGGAGAGGTCTTCGGCGACGGTCAAAGCTCTCGAAAAGGTCTTGGACTCTCCCGGCTCCAGATCCCCGGCCTCGACGGTCCAGCCGGGGGCAGAGATCGCCACACCTCTCAGGGGGACGGAACCCCGGTTGGTGACGGTCATCAGTGCCGTCGTCTCCCCTCCGGGCAGGACGGCCTTCGGGTCGGCCCCGACTACGAGATCGATCGCCGGAGAGGCTGACATGATCATCAAGGTCTGATCCTTCTCGGCCATCGGCTCAGCCTCGGCCGCCGAGAGCCCCTCCCCGGAGGGCCCCACCTCGACGGTCGCCTCGGCCCGGGAGATCTCCTCACGACCCGAGAAGGCAAACGCCTTCAGCGCGATGCTGGATTCCAGGGGGGGCGTGGTCCTGGCGACATCGAAGTATTCGCCTCCGGGAAGGCGGGCGATGAAACCGGCCTGGCCGAAGTTGTCCGTGACCGATACGTCGTTCAGGGCCTCGAAACCCGAATTTTTGAGGTGGATGGTGTAGGTCGCCACAGTTCCAGCCTCCACCGGGGACGGCTCCACGTCGATGCTCAGCTCACAGCCCCCGTCGGAGGCTGATAGGAGAGGGATCGAGAAGGGAAAAGACCAGGCTGAGGCGGTGGGGGAGGAGATGACGACCAAGAAGAGACCAGCTAGACAGAAGAAACGAACTGCACCGCCCCATTTGGGGGATTCCATCCAGCACCCGCCCTTCATAAGCTCCCTCTGAGCAAATGTTTTATTGTTTTCCTTCTATAAAGGAATTTCGGAACAATTAGGCGGTACTGTCATATATATGAATCTATCCTGCAAATCGTGATAATTTAATTTTCATATTAAGATTGACTTGAGAAATGGCCTCTGAGGAGAGCTTTTTATAGGACTGCTGAGATATATGTCTTATAATGGAACCCATCCCCGCCTTCATCGGTGCCGTCCTTCTGATGAGCCTCCTCGCAGTGAAAATCGGCCTTTCGCCCTTCATGAGCCTCCTCGTCTCGGCCCTGGCCTACGGCCTCCTCACCGGGATGGGGCCGGAGCTGATCGGCACCATCACGACGGGGTTGGGCCGGATCTTCTCGGCCCTCGCGGTGATCGTATTCTCAGGCTCGGTGATCGCCGAGCATCTCCGCCGGTCCCGGGGTGTGGATAGGGTAGTCGCCGACCTCCTCGGCCTCGTAGGGCGGGAGAGGGGGATTTTGGCCTCGGGCCTCTCGGGGTACCTGGTGGCCCTCCCGGCGATGTGCTCCATCACCTCTTATATGATCCTGGAGCCGGTGGTGAGAGGGATGGGCCGGGAGGCCGAGGGGTCGGAGAAGAGGTTCCTGTTCGCGGCCGCCCTCTTCTCTGTCATATCCTTCAACCTGGTCTACCCCTCGCCGGTGATGGTCACCCTCACCGGATCCCTCGACGTCTCCCCCATCGACGCCCTGAAGTTCGGCCTACCCTTATCTCTCTTCCTCTTCATCCCGGCCTTCATCTGCCTGAGACGGCTTCCGGTCGTCGAGGAGGAGGCCCCCGCCGAGGCGGGACCCCTCCCTCCTAGGCTCTCCTCCTGGGCGCCCCTCGCTCTGCCCCTTGCCCTGATCGGAGCGGGCCTCCTCTCTCCCCGGGCCTGGCTGGTGGGGTCTCCCAACGTCGCCCTCCTGGCGGGGGCGCTCCTCTCGGCCGTCCTGGCCGGAGGCGGAGCGGAGGAGATGATCAAGACGGCCACCAGGAGGGCGGGGGTCATAATCTTCGACCTCTGTGGGGCCGGAGCCTTCGGGTACGTCATCGCCGAGAGCGGCCTCGGGACCGAGGTTTACCGAGAGATCGGCCCCCTGGTGCCGGCGGTGGTCCTCCCCTTCCTCGTCGCCTCTATCATCCAGCTGGCTCAGGGCTCGAGGGTGGTGACGGTGGTGATAGCCTCGGAGATCACGAAGGGCTACCCGATGGAGCCGGTCACCCTCCTCTTTCTGATCTCGGCGGGGGCCTTCGTCCTCTCCAGCCTCAGCGACCCCTACTTCTGGCTGGTGAAGGAGACGACCGGTTCCGATCTCAGGGAGGTCATCGTCGGGTACACCCTCCCCCTCACCATCTTCGGCCTATTGGTCTATGCGGCGACGGTCCTCCGCTGGCACCTTTTCGTCTGACCCGGCTGGGGACTTCAGAGCATGGGCGGACTTCACCACCCGCAGGATCTCCTCCCTCTCCCTCGAGAAGTGGAGGTGGGAGGGACACCGGCAGTCGGTGCAGCCGAACCTCTCGACGGCAGGGAGCCTCTCGCCGATCTTCCGGGCGATGGGGCACTCCAGGTCCTCCTCGGTCTTCGTACTCACCACCTCCACCAGGGTCGAGGAGGGGAGGAGGCTGTCGATGTGCCACCGTCGGGTTGAGTTCCTCCCCTCCATGACAGAGAGGTGCCGGTTCACCCGTGAAAGCCCCCCCGGTCCCCGGGCGGAGCCGGTGTAGGCGTAGTAGCCGGCCTCAAAGTGGACCATTCCCAGGGAGCCGACGACCAGGTCCTGGTCGACCGCCAGGTGGAGGACCAGGGTGTAGATCCCTTTCTCCATGGGGGATGGGATTGGATTTGGAGGTATAACAGGTTTGGGCACGGACACCGTGCCGGATCGATATAAGAACCGGATTAAGAACGAGGTTAAGAACAGGATTAAGAACCGAATCGAAGAACCGGATTAAGAACAGGATCGAAGAACCGGATTGATTTGAGGACCGGCAGGCGTCATCTGGAGGATCTCAGATCGGGGCGATCTCGGATCGGGCAGATCTCGGATGGGATCAGCATCAGACCCCGTCGAGGTCGTCGAGGATCTGCTGAAGCCTCTTCTTCACCTCGGCGTCGATGCGCCCATCGATGTCGCTGCGATCGACCACCAGGTTCTCGCTGATCGCCGTCCCCACCATCACCCCCTTGAGGAAGGCGGGCCTGCAATCCGTCTCGACGGAGCTCTGGACCCGGTTGACGTACCTTCGGAGGGTGGTTCCGGGGATGGACTTGTAGGCATCCAGCTCTGCGATCGCCGCCAGCACCTCGTCCTCCTCGAACCCGGCTGCCTTCATGAAATCCAAAAAGCCGTACCTCTCGCCCTGATCGCCGTCTTGATCCCCCCTTCGATCTTCGTCTTTCTCGTATTTCTCGTCTTTTTCATCTTTTTCGCCTATCTCTTCGTTCTCATCTCGACGGGCCAGCGGCTGAAGATCTAGCTCTTCTCGACGGGGCAGGGCCTCACCTCCGGCATTCCGGCGGATTTTCACTTGCGGGAAACTATTTATCTTCCGCGCTCAGACTCAGGCTCGCGCGATGCGATTCGGCGGCCTTGGCGGTTTCGCATCAGAGCAGGGCGGGGGTTGCCAAGTGGCCAAAGGCGCGGGACTTAAGATCCCGTCTCGCAGGAGTTCGCGGGTTCGAATCCCGTTCCCCGCATCATTTTACTAGTAATGTTTAAATAGTATTGGGTCCACTTATTTATTTGGTGGGTCCTGTGGTTAAGCCTGATAAGTCTCGGTATGTCTACGTCTACCTTCCTTCTGCCGAGGATAAAAAGCGCTGGGATAACCTCGCATCCGAGGCAGGCGTTCCCCTCTCAAAGTTCGTGATCGAGATAGTTGAGAATGCTCTGGCTGAAGAGTCGGATATCAAGCCTCGTGCGGAGATCGTCAAAGAGTTGGGATCTCTGAAAGATGAGATCCGAAAGCTCCAGGATGAGCTGAGACTCAAAAACGTTGTTCTCGACAAGTACGAGAATGAACTCAAGAGATATCGGAGTGCTACCTTTTTAGACGACGACTTCAAAGGCACCAGAGAGTACAGCAAGGGACTCATCAACATCCTGAAGCGAGGAAATGTTATCGATAGCTACAAGATTCTTGAAGAGCTTGGCATCGATCCTCGTGACGCGGACCTGGTAAAGGCTGTATCGGCAGAGCTTGATAATCTTGAGGCATACGGTCTAATCGCATCCACACCACGGGGATGGAGGTGGGTTGAATGATGAGAGCTTCCGAGGTGGAATTTGAGACGGGTCTTCGATCTTCAAGAGAAAGTCTCCCAGATATCAACTACCTGATCGAAGAATACAAAGACGACTGTGAGAGAAGAGGTCTGACCAGAGAAACCATCCGAAGATACCTCTCATCAATCGGGATTTTCGTCGAGTATCTTGAAAAGAATGAGCTTGATCTATTCTCATCCGATAGGGATCTTCTCAGGGGATTTCTGGATTACCTCAGAAGGGACCGCAAAATAAAGCAGAGGACCGTCGAGAACTACTTTGCCGCTCTATCAAGCTTTTACGAGTTTCTGGAGTATGAGCGATACATCAGCAAGAATCCGGTTCAATCAATTAGAAAGCGGTACATAAGGCGCTTCAAAGACAACGATGAAGGCCAGATGCGCAAGCTCATCTCGGTGGAGGAGATGACCCATCTTATCAACTCAACCATGGACGTAAGAGATAAAGCGGTCATCACCCTTCTAGCGAAAACGGGCATTAGGCGACGAGAGCTGATCACCCTCGACTTTGACGATATCGACTGGTTGGAGCAGAGCATCAGGCTCAAGCCGACTCCAAAGAGGACGAACAGGATCGTCTTCTTCGATGACGAGACCGCGTTTATCCTAAAGAGGTGGCTTCGGTCCAGAGAATCTCGAAATGGTGGCAAGTCGAAAGCCCTCTTTATTAACAGCACCGGCGGGCGGCTAAACCGCAACGGCGTCTACACCGCCGTCACCAAGGCGGCGGAGTTTGTTGGCTTACACGATCCCAACTCTGACCGGATGGAAGACCACTTCTCGCCTCATTGTTGCCGCCACTGGTTTACCACCCACATGAGACGGGCTGGTATGCCCCGCGAATTCATCCAGGAGCTGAGGGGCGATGTGAGGAAAGAGGCAATCGATATCTATGACCACATCGACAAGAAAGAGCTTCGGGAAAGCTACCTTGCCCACATACCCCAGATGGGGATATAGTCCTTTATCCGGATTTTCGATATCTAAATGGAGGCTTGCAAAGGCGAAAGCCCAGAAGCTGAAGGCTGATGCGCTAAGTCTCAGCTAAACATTTTCTTGAGTGAATGAAAGCCGAATACTTACGCTCCGCCCATCCTGTAGACTTTACCCTGATGGAGCGATAATCCTGATTATTGGTGGTCGAACATGTCCTATCCAGGCGCTGGTATGGATGTTGA